>JAFLUH010000020.1 GCA_022508895.1 Oscillospiraceae bacterium | reverse complement strand
GTCCTGCACCTTGGCGTAGGCGGAGAAAAGCTGGTTGGAAACGTCGGGGTGGTCGTGTCTGGTAAAGCCCTCGCCGATGCCGTCCTTCATGAGACGTGACAGAGACAGCAGTACCGACAGACCGGGGTAAACGCCGGTCTGGTCAAGGTTGCGGTCGAAAACTATCTGACCTTCGGTTATATAAGCCGTCAGGTCGGGGATAGGGTGGGTTATGTCGTCGTTGGGCATGGTGAGAATGGGTATCTGAGTTACCGAGCCGGTGCTGCCCTCGATAACGCCTGCACGCTCGTAGAGGGAGGCTAAGTCGGAATAGAGATAGCCGGGGTAGCCTTTTCTGCCGGGTATCTCGCCCTTGGAGGAGCTGAACTCACGGAGCGCCTCGGCGTAGGAGGTGATGTCGGTCATTATTACCAAGATGTGCATATTCTTTTCAAAGGCTAAGTATTCAGCCAATGTAAGGGCACATTTAGGGGTCAGGATACGCTCGATTATGGGGTCGTTGGACATATTCAGGAACATGGCTACACGCTCTATTGCGCCGCTTTCCTCAAAGCTGCGGCGGAAATAGTCGGCAACGTCGTTCTGTACGCCCATTGCGGCGAATACTACGGCAAAGTCCTTGCCCTCCGAGTCGGCTATCTGTGCTTGGCGGACAATCTGAACAGCAAGCTTGTTGTGGGACAAGCCTGATCCGGAGAATATGGGAAGCTTCTGTCCTCTTATAAGGGTCATGAGGCAGTCGATGGAGCTTATGCCCGTGTGGATATAGTTGCGGGGGTAGGAGCGGGCAACGGGGTTCAGGGGCTTGCCGTTTATGTCGGCGTATTTTTCGGGGAATACTGCGCCTAAACCGTCGATGGGCTTGCCCACGCCGTTGAACACTCTGCCCAGCATTTCTGCTGCAAGGGGTATCTCAAGTGGCTTTCCGCCGAATACTGTCTTGGTGTTTTCAAGAGACAGACCGCCTGTGCCCTCGAAAACCTGCAATATTACCCTGTCGCCGTCCATCTGCACTACACGTCCCGTGCGCTGGGTGCCGTCGTCAAGATATAGGGTGGCTATCTCGTCGAAGCCTACGTCCTTTACCCCTTCAAGGCAGACAAGAGGTCCGTTTATGGAGCTAAGTCCGGCATACTGTATTGACATTTATACCAGTCTCCTTTAGTTTAGTTATGCTGATACTGATTCTGCTTCCAGCTCTGAGAAAATGGTTTCTATCTCTTTCTGATATTGCCTGAACATTTCCGGCTTGTCGTTGGGAATGTCGTATTTCATCTTTATCAGCTTGTCAAAAATACCTGTTTTGATGATGGTGGATATAAGCACTCCCCTGCCGATGGCTTCGGAAGCCTTGTGGTGGAGGAAAAGAATAGTCTGCATCATCAGAAGCTGCTTCTCAAGGGGAACATAGGTGTCGTCCTTGTGGAAGGCGTTCTGCTGTAAGAAGCCTACTCGGATAACTCTGGCAGTCTCGATTATCAGCTTCTGGTCGTCGGGGAGAACGTCTGCGCCTATCAGCTTCACTATCTCCATCAGGTTGTTTTCCTCCACAAGCAGGGTGGAAATTTCCTGACGGGTGGGGAGGAAGTCGGGGCTTACGTTTTCCTCGTAGTAAGCGGACAGCTCCTCGTCGTATTCGGTGTAGCTGGTCATCCAGTTGATTGCAGGGTAGTGTCTGGCGTAGGCTAAGGATTTGTCCAGCGCCCAGAAGCAGCGGACGAAGCGCTTGGTGTTCTGGGTGACAGGCTCGGAGAAGTCGGAGCCTTGGGGGGATACTGCGCCGATTATGGTGACGCTGCCTTCGTCGCCGCCGAGAGTTTTTACATAGCCTGCACGCTCGTAAAACTCGGAAAGGCGTGAGGGGAGATATGCGGGGAAGCCTTCCTCGGCGGGCATTTCCTCCAAGCGTCCGGATATTTCACGGAGAGCCTCTGCCCAGCGGCTGGTGCTGTCCGCCATTATCGCTATGTGATAGCCCATGTCACGGTAGTATTCCGCAAGGGTTATGCCTGTGTAGATAGAGGCTTCACGGGCGGCAACAGGCATATTGGAGGTGTTGGCTATGAGGACTGTTCTGTCAGTGAGGGGTCTGCCGGATTTGGGGTCGATAAGCTCGCTGAACTCCTCAAGCACCTGCGTCATCTCGTTGCCTCGCTCGCCGCAGCCGATGTAGACGATTATGTCTGCGTCGCACCACTTGGCAAGCTGGTGCTGGGTCATGGTCTTGCCTGTGCCGAAGCCGCCGGGGATAGCCGCTGCACCGCCTTTGGCTATGGGGAGGACGGAGTCGACTATGCGCTGACCTGTGATAAGGGGGCGGCTGATGGGAAGGCGCTGCTTTGAGGGGCGGGGTTCTCTTATTGCCCACTTCTGGCAAAGTGTGAGGGGCAGCTCCTGCTCCTCGTCCTCTATCTTCAGCTTCAGTACCGTGTCGTTTACGGTGTATTGTCCGTTGGCGGCGGCATAGCTGACGGTCGCTTCCTTTATTGAAGGCGGTATCATGCATTTATGGGTTATCAGGGGAGTTTCGGGACAGGTGGCGTAGATTTGTCCTGCGGTCACCTTGTCCCCTGCTTTTACCGTTATTGTAACGTCGTATTTGCGTTCAAGGTCAAGGGCTGCTATGTCGCTGCCCTCGGACACGAATGCGCCGGAGAGCTTTTTCATGTCGCCCAAGGGGCGCTGTATGCCGTCGTATATGTTGGATATGATACCGGGACCGAGGGTGGCGCTCATGGGGGAGCCTGTGGTAAGTACCTGTTCCCCTACCTTCAAGCCGTCGGTATTTTCGTAGACCTGTATGATCGTGAATTGGTCGCTGACGCCGATCACCTCGCCTATCAGCTTCTTTTCACCTACATAGACCATTTCACGCATGGAGAAGTCCTTGGTGTCCTTCACCTTTATTACGGGGCCGTTTATGGAATAGATCGTGTTCAAGCTATCACCTCTTATAACCGCATGAAGTCGGTATCTGCAAATGCGGTTTTTTGCTCTGCGAATGTGTTGTCAAAGGTCCTGTCGATGTAAATTTTGTCCTCGGGGTAGTAGACCGTTACACCGCCAAGCTTTATCTTTTTGTCTGCTTCTACTTGGAGGGACGGGTAGAGCTTTTTCACCGCGTCTACGTCCTCGGCTCTGACGTATGCTTTGGAACGGGGTGTGAAGGGGCGGCTTGCGTTTACCTCTTTCAGGATATCTGCAAGATTTTTGCGGTAGTCGTCGGTTTTTACATAGTCAAGCACCCGCTTTGCTACACCGTCGAAAAAGTCCTCCACCAATTGGTTTCTGTGGGCGAATATCTCACGGGTGGCTTCAAAGCTTTTTTGGGATACCTCGTGGTCAAGGCGGCGCTTCATGTCCTTTGTTCTGCCTGATACCACATGGTAGCTTTTTTCAAGGTATTCTTCGTCTGCGCCGATTATCGCCTTTTCCGCACGGACCTTTGCCTCCGCCAGCAGCGCTTCTATCTCTGCGTCGGCTTGGGCATTTATCTTTTCTTCAAACTGCGCTATCTTGTCGTTGTATATCATAGCTCAAAGCTCCTTTTTCTAAATCTTCAAGCCTATCGCCTCATTGACGTAGCCGCTGATGGTCTTGGTGACCTCGCTGGTGCCGTGGCGGTCGGAAATCTCTACTATAAGCGGTCGGGGACAGTTCAGCTTGTAGTCGTAGACCTGTTCCCTGCAGAGGTTTATCAGCTTTTCGGTCATCAGGATTATGGCGGTGTCCTTGTCCTTCATGGCGGCGTCCAAGGCTGTTATGACCTCGTCCTTTTCGTGGACCACTACGCCCTCTATGCCTGCAAGCCTCATTCCCATCTGGGTGTCTATGTTGTCGCTTATGAGATAAAACTTCATCTTGAACTCCTGATTAGCTGAACAGGATCAGTATGGAGATCAGCAGACCGTAGATGGCAACGCCTTCGCCCAATGCAACGAAGATAAGGGACTTGGTGAAGTTCTTGTCGTCCTCGCTGGTGGCTCCGATTGCGGCGGGAGCGGCTCTGCCTACGGCGATGCCTGTGCCGATGGTGGCAAGACCTGTGGAGAGGGCGGCGCCGATGTACTGGAGGCCCTGCGCAAGTCCGCTTGCCGCTTCGGCGGCTGTTTCAGCGTCGGCTGTTTCTGCGCCTGCAAAGACAGGCATGATGCATATCATCAGCACCATGCAGCCGATAAAGGAGCCTGCATTGGCGAAGATGGATCTTCTGATGTTTACCTTCTTGCCCTGCTTTTTGCGGGCGAGGCAGATCACAAGGGGGGTTATTATAAGGGCTACCGCCAACAGGGGCATTAAGAAAAGAATTGCTTTTTCCATTTTTGGTTCCTCCGAAATCGTTGTTTTATTATTTATTATTTTCAGTCCTCAGCGCTGTAGTTTGCAACTACGGGGCTGAAGGGTTTTCCGTCACCCTTATAAAATCGGCTGAATACCTCGTAGAATTCAAGACGCAATACCTGTATTCCTACAAGGAAGCCCTCCATGCCGACAACGAAAAGGTTGCCCAGTATCTGCACTATTATCGCACTGTCGCCTGCCTTTTCGGCAAGTATCGATACTACCAGCATAAGTCCTGCGTGGCTCAGGATAAAGCCGCCGATACGCAGGAAGGACATTGTGTTGGTGACATAGCTCAGGCAGCTTTCGAAAAGCTCGATTATGCCCTCTATAATAAAGTTGCCTACGCTCTTTTTCTCCTTCTGCTCCGCAGGGGTGTAGTCTGAAAGGTGAAGGGTCTGCTCCTTGCGTATGTCCTCTATGTGCTCAGGCATTTTCAGCTTTTTGAAGCCGAGGGAGGCAAACTGTCTGTCCACCGAAACAAGGTCGGTCACTGCCGTGATGTATGCGCCTGTCACCGTGGTTCCGTCGGTTTCGCAGGGGTAGAAGATAAAGCTGCCCGGACCGCTTGAGCTTAGCTTTCGGTAGGCTTCCATGCTCATCTCGCCGTATTGGGCTTTTACCAGATTGGAGGTGGCAAGCTGCTCCTGCATCTCCTCGGAGCCGTTTATGGGGGGCAGCTCGGAGATGGAGTCGCTGTAGGTTTTTACGGCGCTGAGGATATTTATGTTGCGCACCGTGGTCTTGCCCTTGACCGCCTTGTTAAGCAGGTGGATCAACGGTTCCTTCAAGAACATGAGCGCCAAGGGAAGGACTATCAGGCAGAGGACGTAGGGAGTGGTCATTACCTCGATGCCTAAGCCTAACTGTAATGCTATGCCTACCATAAGGGAGGCGTAAAAGATCATGCCTGTGAAGCCATTGGGGTTTATAACCGCCTGTGACAGCCACTGGGGTGAGCGTATGTTGGTGGCTATGTTCATTGCCATGGAGATAAGCACCATTATTACGCCTATCCCTATGGCGACTATCAGCAGGATGGTGGATACCTGAAAGATGTCGGCGGGGGCTTCGGCGTAGCCTAACGCCTGATATACGCTGGGTATCTTGAAGAAGGGCTCTATCAACTCCTCGTTGCCGAATACCGAGCCGTAGAGGACGCCGAATAGGGCGCTGGTTATTCCTATGCGCTGCATTACGGGGGCAAGCTTTACCTTGCGCCATTTGTCAAGGATCACGCCTAAAACGGTTATCAGCAAACCCTGTCCTACGTCGCCGAACATTATGCCGAATATCAGCATAAAGGTAACCGCTACATAGGGGGTGGGGTCGAAGCATTTGTAGTTGGGCAGTCCGTACATCTTCACGAACATCTCAAAGGGACGGAACAGCCAGTTATTGCGGAGAAGCACGGGAGGCGAGGAGTTGGGCTCGCTGTCCAAGGGCTTTTCCTCGGCGTGAACGTCGGGGACGCTTTCCACTGAGGCGATGAACTCCTTTAATCTGCGCTTGGGGACGTAGCCTGACATGAAGAATTTGTTGTTTATGGCAGCCACGTTCTGGCGGAGGAAGTAGCTCTGGTCAAGGGCTATCAGCTTGCTGGTGACCTTCAGGAAGCTGTCCTCCAGCTCCTGCCTCATGGTTTCCAGCTCGTTGTTCACCGCTTCAAGGCGGGTGTTCTCCTCACGCACCATTTTCAGCATATCGCTTTTGGCTTCGTCGGCGTTGCCGTGAAAGTAATCGGGAACTCGGGTGCGCTCGAAGAAGAGGGAGGTGAAGATGTCGTCCACCTCGGGCGAATCGGCGAAGGGAGTGACGTACAGTATCTGCGCATAGCCGTTTTCGTCGGTGAAATGGTAGTAGATGAAGTCACGGTCGTTGTAGTAGGCAAGCTTGGGCAGACTGTCCAGAGGGAGACGTCCGAACCTGCATTTTACATACTTGCAGGCGAAAAGCTCGGGGAAGTCGATGTTGAAGCCTGACAGGCGCTCCACCTGCATAAGAGCGACGCTGTGATCCTTCAGGTCCGCTTCTATGCTTTTCTTGCGTTCGGAAAGCTCGGCGTACTTCTGTTCTATCTCGTCGTAGTAGCTGTCAAAGTCTACGCTGACGTTGATGCTCACGTCGTCGTAGTCCACTTCCCTTATCTCGATGTCCAAGCCCTCCGCTAAGGTGCGGGCACGGTCCACTATGGGAGCAAAGGGGTTTTTGGATTTAAGAGAGCGAAGCCGCCTTTCTCCCCATTCCCTTTCTACACCGTGGGAAGGAGGTATTATGTGGAAGCATTTGCTCTCACAGCATTTCATCAGGGTCTTGTTTACTCTTTTCAGAGCGCCCTCTATGCGCACAAGCACCATTTTTTCAATTGCCATTTGAATAACCGTCCATATAGTTTAATTTGGTGTATTATCAGATAACTAAAAGCTTTTCGGTCTCGGAAGGAGGACGCTGGTATCTTACGCCCTCTATTATCGTCTGCAGGTTGGCTCGCTCGGTCTCGCAGAGCACCATCAGCGAGTACAGCGCCATAACGCCGTTGTCGGTGAAGCCCAGCTGCCGTTTGTAATAGCTGTAATTGTATCTGCGTACCGCTATCTCGAGGTTTTCGGGGTCGTATTCTATCCTGTCCTTGAGATACATTTTTCTCAGCAGCTCAAGAAGCCTGTCGGCAGCGTCGGGTCGGGAAAGTATTTCGTCTATCATTGCAGGGGTCAGCCTGTAGTGGACGTTGTAGAGGGATTTCTTTATCCTTTCGGCGTCCTCGTTGAAAAGACTTTTTTTGCGGTAGCATACCGTGATGTTGCTCAGGTCCGAGCGGCGGAGGAATATCTCCTTCAGAGCCGCTGCCTCGGCATCGCTGAAGCTGCGGTCTATCGCCCTGAACGCCCAGTTGATGTACCATGCGTAGAGGGTCACTGCCGCCTCGTTCATGTCGTCCTGACGGCGGAAGGTGGAAAGAAGAAGCTTCAGCACCTTGTAGTAGGGCGTGTCGGAGAGTACCTCCAGCACCTCACGGTAGGTGGTTGCTTTTGCAAGCTTCATCAGGTCGAAGCAGGCGTATTCCATCAGGTAGGTGGGCATTTCCAGCAGGTAGCCGTCGGCAGAGCCCGCTTTGATGTATATAAGGGCGGCGATTATCTGCTTTATCTCCAGCTCCTTTATCAGATAGAAGCAAAAGCTGTTTTTGTCCGCAGCCATGAATTTGCAGAGCCTGATGTACAGCTCGAACATATCTCTGGAGATAAGCTGCTCCACCTGTCCCCGGTGTATCTGGTTTTCGTTGACGTGGGCGAAGGTTTTGTGATAGCGCTCGGTTTCCTTCAGATATGCTACAACGCCGCTTACGCTGCCTCTGCGCAGCAGGAAACTGTAATCCTCGGGAGTGAGGCGCTTGCCGTATATCGCCTTTGCCTTTGCTATTATCGCATCAGCCATTGGTCACTGCCTCCGATTTTTGCCGATAACGGCGCTGAATATCTGCTCCTCAAGCGCTTCCCTGTTGTCGGACAGCGCCTTGTCGAATGACGCTATCTTTTCCTGCTTGTTGGCCTCGATTTGGGATATTTTCTTGTCCGTTTCTTCTCGGTAGGACTTCTCCGCCATTTCCAAGCGCTGTCTGGAGTGGCTCTTATATTCCTCAAGCAGCTGCTCGGTCTTGCGCTTTGCGTCGGCGTCGATCTGTTCAGCCTGCCTTCTGGCTTCGGCTACTCTCTCTCTCGCCTTTTTGTCCAGCTCTACGATATATTGGATAGAGTCTCCGTTCATAAATCGGGACGCCCCTCTCTTTAAATAGGTAGTAAAAACAATACAAAAAATACAGAAACATTTCGACGTTTCCGCTTTCATATTTTAAACCCGTTGAGGTATTTTTTCAATACCTTTGAAAAGAAATTCGGATTTTTTCGCCGAAAATTTAGAGATTTTGTTCAAAAAATAAATATGCAAGGGGTGATTTTTGGTTAATTTTTTAGCTTGCAAAAAGTTTCTTTTTGTATCTAAAAAATACCGCCGCTCCTTGCGGAGCAGCGGGCGGTTTTTCAGTTTTTAAGGCTTTGCAGAGGGGCGGGTATCCTGCCGCCACGGGAGATGAACTTGGAGCAGTCGAAGCGGTTGATGTTCATTACGGGGCCGCTGCCGAAAAGTCCGCCGAATTCAAGAGTGTCGCCCTCCTTCATTCCTATGGCGGGGATAACACGGACGGCGGTGGTTTTGCTGTTCACCATGCCTATTGCCGCTTCGTCGGCGATTATGCCGGAGATTATGTCTACGGGAGTGTCGCCGGGGACTACCACCATGTCTAAGCCTACCGAGCAGACGGCGGTCATGGCTTCCAGCTTTTCAAGTCCGAGAGAGCCTCTGTTCACGGCGTCTATCATGCCTGCGTCCTCTGAAACGGGGATAAATGCGCCGGATAAGCCGCCTACATGGGAGGACGCCATTACGCCGCCTTTTTTTACTGCGTCGTTGAGCAGGGCAAGGGCGGCGGTGGTGCCGTATGCGCCGCAGCTTTCCAAGCCTATCTCCTCCAAGATGTGGGCTACGCTGTCGCCTACGGCAGGGGTGGGGGCAAGGGAGAGGTCTACTATACCGAAGGGGACGCCGAGCAATTTACTTGCTTCGGTGCCTACCAATTGTCCCATGCGGGTGATTTTGAATGCGGTCCTTTTTATTACCTCGGCTACCTCGCTTATGTCTGCGTCAGGCATTTTTGAGAGGGCGGCTCTTACTACGCCGGGGCCGCTTACGCCTACGTTCAGGACGGTGTCGGGTTCGCCTACGCCGTGGAATGCGCCTGCCATGAAGGGGTTATCCTCTACGGCGTTACAGAATACCACTATTTTGGCGGCGCCGAAGCAGTGGTCGTGGGCGGTGGCTTTGGCACTGTCCATTATCACCTGTCCCATCAGCTTCACTGCGTCCATGTTAATTCCGGCTCGGGTGGAGCCTACGTTTACCGAGGAGCAGACGTTTGAGGTCTCGGAGAGGGCTTCGGGGATAGAGGCTATCAGCTCTCTGTCGCCTGCGGAAAAGCCCTTGTGCACCAAAGCCGAGTAGCCGCCGATGTAGTTCACGCCTGTTCCCTCGGCTACACGCTGGAGGGTTTTGGCGAATTTTACGGGGCTGCCCTTGGCGGCTGCGGCAAGCATGGCTATTGGGGTGACGGAAAGACGCTTGTTGATTATGGGGATACCGTAGCGCTTTTCTATTTCTTCGCCTGTCTTAACGTGATTCTGCGCCGCTCGCATCATCTTTTCGTATATCTTGGCGCAGGCTTTGTCTATGTCGCTGTCGATACAGTCGAGGAGGGAGATGCCCATGGTGATGGTGCGGATATCAAGGTTCTCCTCCTGTATCATCTTTATGGTTTCAAGTATATCGTTTGTGCTGACCATTTTGGTTGATTTATCCCTTCGATGTGATGTCGTTTCAGTTTATTCCGTTAAGTTAAACTCTGTGCATGGAGTTGAAGATGTCCTCGTGCATTACGTGTACCTGCAGGTTCATTTCTTCGCCCGCTTTTTTCAGCTGCTCCGCCAGTGCGCTGTACTCTGCAGTGCATTTGGATATGTCTATCAGCATGGTCATGGCGAACATATCCTGCATTATGGTCTGGGTCACGTCCATTACGTTGGCGTTGCATTCGGCGCATATTGCGCAGATTTTCGCCAGAATGCCTACCGTGTCTTTTCCTATAACAGCTACTACCGCTTTCATATCGTTTGTTCCTTTCAGGTTATTACGTTCGTTATAAATAACATTATAACTAATTTTCGGAGAAATGTAAAGATTTAGATAGACAAAATTTTGTTTTTGTGATAAAATAAATACGATATTTTTTACGGAGATGTTGCAGCTTGGAAAAACAAGTAAGACTTATTGCCGACTGTCACAGTCACACTATACAGTCCCCTGACGGGAAAAATACCGTGCGGGAAATGGCGGAGAGGGCAATCGAACTGGGGATAGAGCATTATACCGTCACCGACCACTTGGAGATAAACAAGTTTTTTGACGAGGAATTTTTGTATGAGGAGCCTGTCAGGGAATCATCGGTGCTGGTGCCGCAGGTCATCAGGGAAACTGCGGGCAGGCTGGATATGCACTATGGGATAGAGCTGGGACAGCCGCTGCACGATATGAAGCTGACGGAGCGTATGCTTAGCAGCTATGAGTATGAGTTTATTATAGGCTCCTGTCACATGGTCAAGGGGTGGGACGACTTTTACTTTCTGGATTATAAGGAGGTCGATCCCCATTATCTGTTAGGGCTGTATTTTGACGAAGTATTAGAAATGGCGGAGTGGGGGAGGTTCGACGTATTGGGGCACCTTACCTATCCGCTGAGATATATCGTGGGGGATTTCGGAATAGAAATTGATATGAGCAGGTATGAGAGCGTTATTGAAAAAATATTCTCCACGCTGATAAAGAAAAATATGGGGATCGAGATAAATACCTCGGGGCTGAGGCAGAAGATAGGCGTTACCATGCCTGATGAACATTATGTCAGTATGTATAAAAGGCTCGGCGGGGAGATAATCACCGTGGGGTCGGACGCACACTGCGCCGAGGATCTGGGCAAAGGAGTTGCGGAAGGGATCGCACTTGCTAAGAAATGCGGGTTTGATAAGATATACTACTACAAGGACAGAAAGCCGATTTCGGTAAATATCTGATGAAAGGATAACGATATGAAAACACTGGTTGATTTGCTGAGGGAAAATGCAAGAATGTCCGACGAGCAGCTTGCAACGATACTTGGGATAACTGCCGAGGAGGTCGCAAGGCAGATAAAACAGCTTGAGGACGACGGTATGATAATCGGGTATTCGGCTATCATCAATGAGGAAAAGCTCAACAAGAACGCCGTTACCGCATTCATCGAGCTGAGGGTGTCGCCTGAGGTCGAGTGCGGGTACGACGACGTGGCGCAGATAATCGCACAGTATGAGGAAGTGGATACGGTGCAGCTTATGAGCGGCAGCTTTGACCTTGCCGTTATAATCAGGGGCACTAATCTGCGGGAGGTGGCTATGTTCGTGTCGGACAGGCTGGCTACCCTCGATGGAGTGCTGTCTACCACAACTCACTTCATTCTTGAAAGATATAAGGAAAAGGGCGTTAATTTCGCCGGAGAAAGTGTTGACGAAAGGAGCCTTATTTCATAGTGATGGATTATGACAAGCTGATCTCCGACAGGGTCAGGGACGTTAAATTTTCGGGGATACGGAAATTTTTCGATATTGCGGCTACGGTGGAAAACGTTATCTCTTTGTCTATCGGCGAGCCGGACTTCAAGACCCCTTGGAATATCAGAAAAGAAGCTATTAAGGCTCTTGAAAAGGGCAAAACTACATATACAGCCAACTCGGGACTGATACAGCTGAGAAGGGCTATTGCGGATTATACCGAGAGGAAGAATGGACTGAAGTATGATCCGGATAAGGAGATCGTTGTCACTGTGGGCGGGTCGGAGGCTATCGACTGCGCTTTCAGGGCATTGCTTAATCCGGGGGACGAGGTGCTTATCCCTGAGCCCAGCTTTGTCTGCTATGCGCCGCTTGTGAGTATTGCGGGGGGAACGCCCGTTATTGTTGAGACGAAGCTGGAAAATAACTTTAAGCTGACGGCTGAAGAAATCAAGGAAAAGCTCACCGATAAGACCAAGATACTGGTGCTGCCCTACCCCAACAATCCTACGGGGGCTGTTATGCGCAGGGGGGAGCTGGAAAAAATTGCGGAGGTGCTGAGAGGTACCGACGTTATCGTGGTTTCGGACGAGATATACGGCGAGCTTACTTATGGGGACGAGAGGCACGTTTCCATTGCGGAGATCGACGGTATGCAGGAGCGGACGGTGCTGATAAACGGGTTCTCCAAGGCGTTTTCCATGACCGGGTGGAGAATGGGGTATTTTGCTGCGCCGGAGCCTGTCGCCGTGCAGATGCTGAAAATCCATCAGTACGGGATAATGTGCAGTCCTACCGTCAGCCAGTATGCGGCGGTGGCGGCGCTGCTTGAATGCGACGACGACGTGCAGCACATGAAGGAGGAGTATGACGCCCGCAGGAGGTTCGTTGTCAAGGGGTTCAATGAATTAGGGCTGACCTGCTTTGAGCCGGAGGGGGCGTTTTATGCGTTTCCCTGCATAAAGTCTACGGGAATGTCCTCGCTGGAGTTCTGCACCAAGCTGCTGCAAGCCAAGAAGGTGGCTATCGTGCCGGGAGACGCTTTCGGAGAGTCGGGAGAGGGCTTTGTGAGAGTCAGCTACGCTTATTCGCTGGCGCATCTGAATACGGCGCTGGAACGCATAGGAGAGTTTCTTGATGAGCTTAAAAAGGGCTGAGATATGTGTGCCGGCTTATGCCAAGGTCAATCTGTTTCTGGATATCACGGGAAGGCTTGATAACGGGTATCATACGCTGAATACCGTTATGCAGCAGGTCGGGCTTTGCGATAACGTGACCGTGAGAGTGAAGGACGGTAAGGGGATCAGCCTTTCCTGTGATGTTGACGGTATTCCCTGCGATGAGAGGAATATTGCGTTTAAGGCGGCTGAGACGTTTTTGAATAAGGTTGGACTTGAAGCTGAGATACTGATAGATATTGAGAAGAAGATACCTGTTATGGCGGGGCTTGGCGGCAGCAGTGCAGACGGGGCAGCGGTTTTAGCTGCTCTTAATCGGCTGTACGGTGGCGTTCTGAGCGGCGAGGAGCTTGAAAGGCTCGGGGCGGCGCTGGGGGCTGACGTTCCCTTTTGTTTGAGAGGGGGAACGGCTGTTTGTAACGGTATTGGAGATGAGATGAGGTCGGTAAAGGGGTTGGGAGAAAATTGCTTTTTGGTGATTGTGAAACCGGATTTTGCGTGCGATACCGCTGAGGGGTATCGGTTGTTTGATCGGCAGCCTGCTGCTGAAAAGGGAGATTTTGACGGGTTCCTGAGGGCGCTGGACAAAGGGACTGCCGAGACGGGGAAAGCGCTTTACAACGTGTTTGAAGGGCTTTATCGTGACGAGAGGATAGAAAGGCTTAAAAATAAGCTTGCGGAGGCGGGAGCAGCGGGCGCTTGCCTTACGGGAAGCGGGAGCGCCGTTTTCGGCGTTTTTGACGACGGGGAAAAGGCGGAAAGAGCGATAAGGCAGATGCAGTATCGGACAAAATTTCTCACAAAGCCTTTATATGGTACTTGAAATAAAAATCGAATTGTGGTAGAATAGACAAAGTATATAGACACACTAAAAACGGAGGTCTTATTATGGTGCTTGTTCGCGGCCATCTGGGAGATATAAATATTTCACGGCGGTTCTTTGCGCAGCTTATCGGCGGCACTCTCACCAACTGCTTCGGCGTGGCGGACACCAATGCCGTCAACGTGGGTAAAACGCTGCTGGAGGCATTGCCTTTTATCAACAAGAAAAAATATGTGGACAGGGGCGTTGCGGTGAGGACCGTAAGGGGCAAGCTGGAGATCGACCTGCATATCACCGTTATGTACGGGGTCAATATCGCCTCGGTGGTGAAAAGCATTCAGCATAAGATCGCTTATGTGATAAGCGAGGAAACAGACCTTGAAGTGGGTTCGGTGAACGTTTTCGTAGACGGTATCAAATCATAAATTAAGGAAGTGTGACTTTTTTGAAAATCAGCGGAAAAATGCTCCGTGACGCTATTATTTCGGGAGCCAACAATATTACCAACAATAAGAATATGGTGGACGAGCTGAACGTGTTCCCCGTTCCCGATGGGGATACGGGCACCAATATGTCCATGACCATACGCAACGCTCTGCCTGAGCTCAAGGCGATGAAGGACGGCGTTACGGCAGGAGCAGTGGCGGAAAAGACCGCTTCGGCTATGCTGAGAGGCGCAAGGGGCAACTCGGGCGTTATACTTTCATTGCTGTTCAGAGGGCTTGCAAAGGGGCTCAGCGGAAAGACCGAGGCGGACGGCGCTGATGTGGCAAAGGCGCTGGGGTTGGGCGTCGAGGCGGCTTATAAGTCGGTCATGAAGCCTACCGAGGGCACTATACTTACCGTTGCAAGAGAGAGCGCGGAGGCGGCTTCAAAGAAGGCTACCGAGACTAACGACGCAGCGGAGATATTCAAGGTCATCACCGAGGCGGCAAAGACGTCGCTGGATAATACGCCTAATTTGCTGGATACACTGGCAAAGGCGGGTGTTGTGGACGCAGGCGGCATGGGCTTCCTTGTTATCATGGAGGGCATCAGGCAGGTCGTCGAGGGGAAGGCGGGCGTTGAAGCCGAGGGCGGCGAAAGCGAGACTGTCAAGCACCCCGTTATCACCAACGCTGCGGGCAGCGTGGAGGCGGATATCGAGTTCACCTACTGCACGGAATTTTTAGTGCAGAAAAAGGCGGACTGCAAGGACGCAAAGCTGCTGAGAGCTTATTTAGAGACTATCGGCGACTGCGTTGTGGTGGTGGACGACGACGATATAATTAAAGTCCATGTTCACACAGAGCACCCGGGAAAGGCGCTTGAGGAAGGTATCCTGTTCGGGTCGCTGATAAATCTTAAAATAGAGAATATGAAGGAGCAGCATAAAACTCAGGAAAAGAAAGTCGAGATGGCGAAGAAGCAGAAGGCTCAGCCTGTGAAGCCCGAGAAGGAAGTGGGCTTCGTATCCGTTGTGAACGGAGCGGGACTGGAGGCTATATTCACCGATCTGGGCGTTGACGGGATAGTCAGGGGAGGTCAGACCTCCAATCCCTCCACCGAGGATATTGCGGAGGCGATACTGGCTACTCCTGCGGAGAACGTGTTTGTGCTGCCTAATAATAAGAATATCATTATGGCGGCGGAGCAGGCGAAGAAGATAGTTACCGACAGGAACGTTATCGTTTTGCAGTCAAGGACTATCCCTCAGGGTATCTCGGCGATGATCGCTTATGACGCTGAAAGCTCCGTTGCGGAAAACAGCGTCAATATGACGGCGGCGCTGGATAACGTGGGGACAGGGTCGGTTACCTTTGCGGTGAGGGACAGCGATTTCGACGGAAAGAAGATAAAGCAGGGCGATATTCTCGCTATGGAAAACGGGAAGCTGGCGTTGGTGGAGAGAGACGTTACCAAGGCGCTGCTGAAAATAACCAAGAGGCTGATAAAGAGCGATTCCTCTTATATTACCGTGATATACGGGGCGGACGTTACCGACGACAGCGCCGAGGAGGCTTATCAGGTGCTGAAATCAAAGCTGGGGGACGATATGGAGGTAGTGCTTGTCAATGGCGGGCAGCCGATCTACTACTATATCGTTTCCGTTGAGTAAAAATATATATCTTAAATGACCGAAGCTGTTCGGTCATTTTTTGAAAGGAGAACATTTATGAAATTGCAGAGGATCGAGACTGAAAGGCTTTTGCTCAGAGAGCTTACGATAGATGATGCGGAGCATATTTATAAGACTTGGACAAGCGATCCGAGGGTCACTAAGTTCATGTCTTATGTTACGCATGAGTCGGTGGACGTTACTAAGGGCTGGCTGGCTGAGGTGGAGAAGCATAATGAGGACGAGGACAGTCAGGTGCTGGACTGGGGGTTTGAATTGAAAAGCACGGGAGTGCTTATCGGGAGCGGCGGGGCTGTTTATAAGCCTGAGCTTGAAAGGTGGTCTATCGGGTATAATATTGCGGTCGATTACTGGAATAAGGGGTATACTACCGAGGCTGCACGGGCTATCGTGGAGTATCTGGGCAGTATGGGTGTCAAGCATATTTGTGCGAGTCATGCTGTGGAAAATCCGGCAAGCGGGAGAGTTATGGAGAAGATAGGAATGAAGTTCTGGAAAAATGGGGATTGCGGAAGCTGCGATTGTAAGATGTTTGAGGCAAAATATTATATATTGGATATTGACTGATTATAGGCGGATATGATAAAAAACAATAATGACATTACCTACCTCAGAGGGGTAGGCGAAAAGAAAGCCAAGATGTACGCAAAGCTGGGAATAGGCACTATTGAGGACTTGCTTTGCTACTACCCGAAGGATTATATCGACTTCACGGACTTGAAAAATATCTGTGAGATAGAGGACGGGGAGAGCTGCGCTTTCAAAGGGACGGTGACGAAAAAACTCCGTCCGCATATCGGCAGAGTAGCTGTTTATCAGGTGGCGGTCAGCGACGGCACCGACGATATGCTGGTGACCTTCTTCAACAATCATTTTTCCTACGATAATATGGTTGTGGGACAGTGCTATTTGTTTTATGGGAAGGTGAACAGCGATTTTGCAATGAAGCAGACGGCTTCTCCGCTGTTTATCGCCGAAAATGCGGAGCACGCCATAATGCCCAAATATTCCCTTACCAAGGGGCTGTCCTCCAATATGATAGCGGCTAATGTGAGGACGGCGCTGGCAAGCTGTGAGACGGAGGAATTACTGCCGGAATATCTCAGCGAGGCGGCAGGGCTTATGTCCATTAGGGAGGCTGTAAGGAATATACATTTTCCCGAAAGCATGGAAAGGCAGCGTGAGGCTAAGCGCAGACTCGTGTTTGAGGAGCTGCTGGTATTGCAGTTAGGGCTTTCTATGCTTAAAAGCAAGAATAAGAGCAAGAGCGGAGTTAAGGCGGCAGCCGTCGATATGGAGCCGTTTTACGGTTCCCTGCCCTTTGCGCCTACCGGCGCACAGAAGCGGGCGGTGGAGGAGTGTATCGGGGATATGCTGGGCGAGCTGCCTATGAATCGGCTTTTGCAGGGGGACGTGGGCAGCGGAAAGACGCTGGTCGCTGCGGCTATGATGTACTTTATGGCACAGAACGGGTATCAGTCAAGTCTGATGGCGCCTACCGAGATACTGGCTAAGCAGCATAGAGATACTCTGGCGGGATTTCTGGAGCCGCTGGGTATCAGTGTGGAGCTGCTGACAGGGTCGATGACCGCTAAGGAGAAAAACGAGGCGAAGAAAAGGATAAAAGGCGGCGAAGTGCAGGTGGTCGTTGGCACCCATGCGCTGATACAGAAGGACGTGGAATTTGCAGGGTTGGGGCTGACCGTTACCGACGAGCAGCACAGGTTCGGTGTGGCGCAGAGGGCGGAGCTTCAGGCTAAGGGGCAATGCCCTCACAGTCTGGTAATGTCCGCAACGCCGATACCGAGGACGCTGGCGCTGATGATATATGCCGACCTCGATATATCCGTGCTGGACGAGATGCCTAAGGGACGGCTTCCCATAAGGACTTACGGGGTGGACAGCAGCTTTCATCAGAGACTGTACAGGTTTATTATAAAATACGTTAAAGAGGGGTATCAGGCTTATATCGTGTGTCCGCTCATCGAGGAGGGGGCAAGCGAAAAGACGGCGGCAACAGCTTATTTTGAGGAGCTGAAAAGCGGGTATTTTGCGGGGATCTCGGTGGGGCTGCTGCACGGGAAGATGAAGCAGGCGGAGAAAGACGCCGTTATGACGGATTTTAAGGCTAACCGTGTTTCGGTGCTTATCTCCACTACTGTTATCGAAGTGGGCGTGGACGTGCCTAATGCGGTGGTCATGATAATAGAAAATGCGGAGCAGTTCGGGCTGTCGCAGCTGCACCAGCTGAGAGGACGTGTCGGCAGGGGCAATACTCAGTCGCACTGTATTCTGGTAAGTGACAGCAAAAGTGCTTATACTAAGGCGAGGATAGATACCATGGTGGCCACCTGCAACGGGTTTGAAATCGCTGATAAGGACCTCGAGCTGAGAGGACCCGGGGATTTCTTCGGGTATGCGCAGCATGGGCTGCCGCCGATGAAAATTGCGAATATGACTGAGGATATGGAGACGATAAGGGAGGTACAGAGGTACTCCGCGGAGATACTGAAGGACGATCCCAAGCTGACTAGGGAGAAAAATAAGGGGTTAAGAACGCTGACGGCAAGGCTTTTCAGGGGCGGTGATAATTTTGGGTACAATTGATAATTTTGAGAAAACCATTACTAATCAGAAAATAGAGCGGTGGAGGTATCCGAGATTTTTTGCGCATACTGACGGGGATACTGCCGTTATTACGGGAGAGGACGCCAAGCATATCGGGACGGTGCTGAGAATGAAGGCGGGAGATTTAGCGGTGCTTTGCGACGGCGAAGGAACTGACTGCCTTTGCAGGATAAGCGCCGTGAATAAGGACTGCATAGAATTTGAGGTGCTGGACAGGCAAAGGAATGAGGCGGAGCCAAGCGTGTTCGTTACGCTGTACCAGTGTCTGCCTAAGGGCGATAAGATGGATCTTATCGTGCAGAAGGCGGTGGAATTGGGCGTTGGTAAGGTGGTTCCGGTGCTGTCGAAAAGGTGCGTTTCACGTCCCGATGAAAAAAGCTTTGCCAAAAAAATACAGAGGTGGCAGAAAATCGCTGAAGAAGCGGCAAAGCAGTGCGGACGGGGAAAAATACCGGAAGTGGGCGGGCAAAAGGAGTTCAGGAACGCCGTGACGGAATATTCCAAAGACAAAAAGGGGATACTTTTTTATGAATGCGGAGGCGCTGAGCTGTCGGAAATCGTTGACGGAAATGTCAGGGAGATCGGCGTTTTTGTGGGCAGCGAGGGCGGCTTTGAGGCTGAGGAGGCTGAATTGGCACGGGAAAACGGCATCGTTTGCGCAACGCTGGGCAAGCGGATACTGAGGTGCGAAACGGCTCCGGTAGCGGCGCTTGCCGTATTGATGAATTTAACAGGAAACTTGTAACAGTTTTGTTTATTTTGCTATATTTCCCACAGGACTTGCAAAAATCGAATTTTTGGTATATAATGGAAAAAGAAAAATGCTTCACCTTAAGGAGGAAACATATATGAGTAAGGGTATCATCGGATTTATTATCGGTCTTATCGCAGTGCTGGGCGGCGCTTTCGTGGCTACCATGCTGCTTAAAAATAAGCTGGCTCAGAAGGACGAGGACGATTTTTCCGATTTCGATTCTTTTGACGATCCTATCGACGATGAGGAATTTGAGAGCTTTTTCGGTGACGATGATCTGCCTGATGATGTCGCCGTAATTCCCGAGACCGTCGATGATGAGGACGATAAGGAGGAGCAGCTTTAAGCTCAGGTTTTTGCAGATATACAGACGGGCGGGTTTCGCTCGTCTTTTTGTTTGACCGCATTTTACGGAGTTTATTGAACGGTGTTCAGGTAAATTATACAGCCTTTGTCATTGACAAACGGCAGTGTTTGGAGTAAAATAAACGCAAGCGTTTATTTCAGCTTGTCGAAAAAAACTCCCTGTGGTCGGGTTTTCCGCCAAGCTGCTAAAAATCGGAACTCCCGCTTCGTGGGAATTCTCGATTTTAGCCGCTCTATGAGTGGCTTTGATCGCTATTTGGAGGGGAAACCCTGATGGTTTCCCCTCCAAGCCTCCCCTTCCTTCCGAGGTTTTTCTACAGTCTGAAATAAATGCAAGCGTTTATTTTTCTTTTTTCCAAAGAAAGGATAAAGTGCCATGAAATACACTAACCCCGTTATAAGAGGATTTTACCCCGATCCAAGCGTTTGTAAGGCTGACGACGGGTATTTTTATCTGGTTTGCAGCAGCTTTCAGTTTTTTCCGGGGCTTCCCCTGTTCAGAAGCAGAAACCTTGTGGACTGGGAGCAGATAGGGCACTGCATTACACGGAGATCGCAGCTTGACCTTACAGGCGTGGAAGCGTCGGGCGGATTGTTTGCGCCTACCATAAGATATAATAAGGGCAGGTTTTATGTGGTCGTTACCAATACCAGCGGAGACGGGAATTTCTATGTTTATACCGACGATATAAACGGTGAATGGTCGGAGCCTGTGTCGGTGGACAGAGGAGGGATAGACCCTTCCCTGCTGTTCGACGGGGACAAGGTCTATTTTATGAGCAACGGCGAGGACGATGACGGGGAGCACGGCGTTTCCCTGTGTGAGATAGATATCGATACGGGGAAGGTGCTGAGCAGGTGCAAGTGCATTTCCAAAGGCAGCGGAGGAAGGTTTATCGAGGCGCCGCACCTGTATCATATAGGAGAATGGTACTACCTGTTAGCGGCTGAGGGCGGCACAGAGTATGGGCATATGGAGTGTATGTTCAGGAGCAGAGAGCCGTTTGGACCTTATGAGGGCTGTCACCATAACCCTATACTGACTAACCGCAATTTAGGCGGGTATACGGTGCAGGGGGCGGGGCACGCAGATATTGTGCAGGACGATGACGGGCAGTGGTGGATGGTCAATTTAGCGTTCAGGCAGATACATATGTGGAGACCGTTCCATCATTTAGGTCGTGAGGTGTTTTTAGAGCCTGTGTTCTTTGATGATGACGGGTGGCTGAGAGTCGGAAGCGACGGGACCTGCCGCCTTGGTTATGCTTTGGAGAATGGCGTTTGCACCGCTGTGGAAGCGGGTGAGTATCCGAAGCAGAGGTGGGAGATAGATAAGAAAGAGGCTTGCTTTATCAGATGTCCCGATTACGGGAATTATCGGTTTGATGGGAATACGGTGGAGCTGAAGGGTACTGCTAATAAGCTGAACAGCAGAGATAACGTTACCTTTGTTGGTATGAGGCAGAGGGAGTTTGAGTGTACTGCGGAGGTGGAGACAGAAGGCGTTGCCGAGGGTATGAGGTGCGGTATCACGGCTTATATGAATGAGGGCAATCACTATGACCTTGTGGCGGAGAGGAGCAGGGACGGCTGCACCGTTACGGGGATAATCAATGTCGGTGGGGTGCCGATCGTGATGGATACCGTGCGTGTCGATGAAATACGGCTGAAAATAGACGCCGATGCGCTGTACTACCGATTGTGGGCGTATTGCGGCGGACAGTGGGTCTGTCTCGCCGGTATGGAAAGCAAATACCTGAGCAGCGAGGTTTGCGAAGGGTTTACGGGGGTCATTATCGGGCTGTTCTGCGAGGACGGGAACGGCGGTACTGCAAAATTTACTGTCAGATAAAATGGAGGAAATTATGGCTAAGTGGCTTGACAATGCGATTTTTTATGAAATTTATCCGCAGTCCTTTTGTGATTCAAACGGGGACGGTATCGGAGATATCCAAGGGATAATCTCTAAGCTGGACTACATACAGGAGCTGGGGTGCAATGCTATCTGGCTGAACCCCTGCTTTGTGTCGCCCTTTGGGGACGCAGGGTATGATGTGGCGGATTATTATACGGTTGCGCCGAGATACGGGACTAATGAGGATATAAAAAGGCTGTTCGCTGAGCTGCATAAGAGAGATATGCACATTCTGTTGGATTTGGTGCCGGGGCATACCTCGGTGCAGCATGAGTGGTTCAAGGAGTCCATGAAGGCGGAACGGAATGAGTTTACCGATAGGTATGTGTGGACGGACGGGATATGGGAGGAGCCGCAGGGTATGAGCAGTATCAAGGGCTTCTGCGACAGAGAGGCCTGCTGCGCCGTCAACTTCTTCTCTATCCAGCCTGCGCTGAATTATGGGTTCTACAAGCCGGAAAAGCCCTGGCAGATGTCTATGGACGACGAGGCGCCCAAGGCTACGCTGGAAGCCATGATGGACGTTATGCGGTTCTGGCTGAAGATGGGGTGCGACGGGTTCAGAGTGGATATGGCGCACTCGCTGGTGAAAAATGACGAGGACGGTAAGGGGAATATTATCCTCTGGAATAAGGTGAGGGATTTTCTCGATAAGGAATTCCCTGAGGCGGCTATGGTGTCCGAGTGGGGAGAGCCCGATAAGTCGCTGCAGGCGGGGTTCCACATGGATTTTCTGCTGCATTTCGGACCGTCCCATTATAACGATCTGTTTCGCTGTGACGAGCCGTTCTTCTCTAAGAGAGGCAAGGGCAGCGCAAAGGAATTTGTGAAAAAATATAACGAGAATTACGCCAAGAGCGGCGGGAAGGGGCTTATCTGTATCCCGTCGGGCAATCACGATATGTACAGGCTGGCTAAATGGTTCGATACCGACGAGCTGAAAATGTGCTTTGCGTTTTTGCTGTCTATGTCGGGAGCTCCGTTTATCTATTACGGCGATGAGATCGGTATGAGATATGTGGAGGGGCTTACCTCGGTGGAGGGAGGCTTCGAGAGAACGGGGTCCCGGTCGCCTATGCAGTGGGACGGCTCGGTTAATGCGGGGTTCAGCGCTGCAAGGGCAGACAGGCTGTACATCAAGATGGATCCCGACGAGGACAGACCTACCGTTGAGAAACAGACAAAGGACGATAATTCCCTGCTCAGTGAGATAAAGAGGATAATTGCAGTGAGAAAAAAGCACAAGGCGCTGCAGAGCAAGGGAAAGCTGGAATTTGTTTATGCTGAGGACTATCCTCTTGCATATATAAGAAGCTGCGAGGGTGAGAAGATCTTAGTGGTTATCAATCCTTCAGATAAAGAATGCAGCTTTGAGCTTGATGCCCGGGCAGAGGAAAGCATTTATCGGCTGGGTAAGGGCGTGACGGTCGGCAGCGGTAAGGTCACTGCTCTGCCGCAGAGCGCCGAATTTATTAAAATCGGCTGAGTTTGAAAGGAGAAAAAAGTATGATCTACAAGCCTTTTAAGGATATTTCCCTGTCTTGCCTCGGTATGGGAAATATGAGACTGCCGCATAGGGACGACCTGCCCGGAAAACCTATCGACAGGGAAAAGGGCGGGGAGATAATCGACCTTGCCATGAAAAACGGGGTAAACTACTACGATACCGCTTATGTTTACGGGGATTCGGAGGAGTTCCTCGGAGACGTGATGCCTGCCTACAAGAGAGACAGCTATTATCTTGCCACCAAGTTCAATATCGGAGCTAACCCCGATTACAAGGCGGTTTTTGAAGAACAGCTGAAACGCTGCAAAACGGATTATTTTGATTTTTATCTGCTGCACGCCGTGGGGGACGGAAATAAGGACAGGTACATAGAAAGCGGGTGTATCGAGTACTTCGAGGAAATGAGGAAGCAGGGGAAAATACGGTATTTCGGGTACTCGGCTCATGCTTCACATGAGACGCTGAGGAGCTTTGCGGACTTTAAGGACTGGGATTTCACGCAGATACAGCTCAACTACTACGACTGGCTTTTCGGCGGGGCTAAGGGGGAGTATGAGATACTCAAGGAAAGGAATGTGCCTGTTATCGTTATGGAGCCCGTCAGAGGCGGCAGGCTTGCCTCGCTGACCCCTGAGGCGGAGGAAATGTTGAAGAAAGCGCACCCCGACCGGAGCATTGCAAGCTGGGCGTTCAGATGGGTGAAAAGGCTGTCGCAGGTGCAGGTGGTGCTGAGCGGTATGTCTGATTTAGAGCAGATGAGGGATAATATCGGTACCTTCTCGGACGAGGAGGCGCTGACCGATGAGGAGGAGAAGCTGCTTTTTGAAGCTTGTACAATGTTCAAAAGTCAGATACAGGTGCCTTGTACCGGGTGTCGGTACTGCGTGGATAACTGTCCGTCACAGATAGATATTCCCAAGATGATGGAGATAGGCAATAACTTCCGTATCAATGGGGAGTGGGCACTGCACCCGCTGAGGGATACGGATAAGCCTACGCCTAAGGACTGTGTTGGGTGCGGGGCTTGTACGGAGCATTGTCCGCAGGGGATAGATATTCCTTCACTTATGAGTGAGATGGCGGAGAAGATTTGAACTGAGTTTAATTTTTGAAAAACAAAGGAAAAGCACCCGATACTAAACGGTATCGGGTGCTTATTGTTAAATTATTCCTTTAGCCAAGTCTTTCTTCAAGCGCTGCAAGCTGCTTCTTCATTTCCTCGGGGAGCTTGTCGCCGAACTTTGCGTAGAACTCCTTGATTCCCTTTACGTCTTCCTTCCAGTACTCAACGTCTACGGAGAGGAGGTCTTTTACCACGTCGAGAGTAATTCCCTCGTCCTCAAGTCCCTCGATGTTGATGTCCTCGGGCTTGGGCTCGTAGCCGATAGCAGTCTCTACTGCGTCCACCTTGCCCTCTACACGCTGGATTATCCAGTCGAGAACACGCATATTGTCGCCGAAGCCGGGCCAGATGAAGTTACCTTCATCGTCGGTCCTGAACCAGTTTACGTTGAAGATCTTGGGAGCGTTCTCACCCAGCTTTGCGCCCATGTCTACCCAGTGCTGCCAGTAATCAGCCATGTTGTAGCCGCAGAAGGGGAGCATTGCCATGGGGTCGCGGCGTACTACGCCTACTGTGCCGGCTGCTGCTGCGGTTGTCTCGGATGCCATGATGGAGCCTACGAATACGCCGTGGTTCCAGTCGAAGCTCTGGTATACCAGCGGAGCGGTCTTGGCTCTGCGTCCGCCGAATATCATTGCGGATACGGGCACGCCCTTGGGGTTGTTAAACTCCTTGGAGATGCAGGGGCAGTTGATGGCGGGTGCGGTGAAGCGGCTGTTGGGGTGAGCGAGCTTCTGGGGCTTGCCGTCTGCGCCCATGGTGGCGGTGTATTCCTTGCCGTTTACCTTTGCGCCCTTCCACTCGGTGGCGTTCTCGGGGGGATTCTTGTCAAGTGCTTCCCACCATACCGTGTTGTCGTCGTTGTTCAGGGCAACGTTGGTGAAGATAGTGTTCTTCTTGGTGGATTCGAGGGCGTTGTAGTTGGACTTGGAGTTGGTGCCGGGGGCGACGCCGAAGAAGCCGTTTTCGGGGTTGATGGCGTAGAGCTTGCCGTCCTCGCCCTGCTTCAGCCATGCGATGTCGTCGCCTACCGTCCATACCTTGTAGCCCTTGGTCCTGTAGCCCTCGGGAGGAATGAGCATTGCAAGGTTGGTCTTGCCGCAGGCAGAGGGGAATGCGGCTGTCACATACTTGATGTCGCCGTCTGGCTTCTCGATGCCGAGGATAAGCATGTGCTCAGCCATCCAGCCTTCCTTCCAGCCCTGATAAGAAGCGATACGCAGGGCGAAGCACTTCTTGCCAAGCAGAACGTTTCCGCCGTAGGCGGAGTTGATGCTCCAGATGGTGTTGTCCTCGGGGAACTGTACGATGTATCTGCCCTCGGGGTCAACGTCTGCCTTGGAGTGGAGACCTCTTACGAAGTCGTTGCTTTCATCGCCAAGGTTCTTGAACGCCTGTGCGCCCATTCTGGTCATTATATCCATGTTAAGTACAACGTAGATGGAGTCGGTCAGCTCAACGCCTACCTTCGCAAGAGGAGAGCCGATGGGTCCCATGGAATAGGGGATAACGTACATTGTTCTGCCCTTCATTACTCCGTCGTACATGGGGGTCAGCTTTGCGTACATCTCCTTGGGGTCGCACCAGTTGTTGGTGGGGCCTGCGTCTTCCTTTTTGCTGGTGCAGATGAAGGTCCTGTCCTCAACACGGGCTACGTCGTTGGGCTTGGTTCTGTGATACAGACAGCCGGGGAGCTTTTCGGGGTTCAGTCTCTGCATTTCTCCTGTGGCTACCGCCTCGTCTCTCAGGGCGTTCAGCTGCTCGTCGCTGCCGTCGATCCATACCACTTTGTCAGGCTTGGTGAGCGCCTGCATCTCCTCTACCCATTTCAAAACGTTTTGATTGTTTGTCATCGGCATTGGTTTATTCTCCTTTTTGCTGAATTAGCTGATTTTCTTGGGAATATCAGCCTTTGGATAATATTATATACCATTTTTTTCATTGGGTCAATAGCATTTTTTTAAAAAAATCCTGAAAGCCGCTTGGGGTAAAGACAAAAAAATTTGCTGCCCTTTAAAATAAGGCAGCGGGGTTTTTATGCGGCTTTGCGTTTGCGCTTGGCGGGGCGGTGAACAAGGATAACGGGGAGGGTCACTTGGCGGGAAAGAATCAGGATAGCAGGAAGATTGGGGATAGCCATTATGCCGTTGAGAAGGTCGCAGAGCTGCCATACCGTTTCCAGCTTCATGGTCGCTCCTATGAGAGTTGCTCCGATGAAGACAAGACGATAGACGGTCTTGCCTTTGCCGCCGGTAAGGTACTCCAAGGAGGAGGTGCCGTAGACCGACCAGCCTGCTGTAGTGGTGATGGCAAAAAGGGTTATGGCTATCGCTACAAAGGCGGCGGAGAAATCGCCGAATACGGGCGAGAAAGCGTAGACTGCGTTGGTTATGCCGTCGGCGGCGGCTTTGTCTGCTCCCGTTACAAGGAGAGTTACGGCAGTCAGGGTACACATTACTATCGTGTCAAAGAATACCTGCAGCATTGCCCACATTCCCTGCTTTTCAGGGTCGTCCGAGCTGGTGGCGGTGTTCAGCATTACCGTGCTGCCTAAGCCTGCTTCATTGGAAAATATGCCTCGGCGAAAGCCCCAGCTCATTCCCTTCATCATTACAGAGCCGAAGATGCCGCCTGCGGCTGCACGAATGTCGAAGGCTTCGGTTATAATGCGGAGGAAAACCGAGGGGACTGAGGCTATGTTTATGGCTATCACGGCTATGCAGCCTATTATGTAAACGGCGGAGATGACGGGAATGAGCTTTTCGGTGACCTTGCCGAATAAGCGGACACCGCCGAAGATGAGTATGGCAAGAACGGCTGCTGCGACTGTTCCGCTGAGCCATGTGGGGGTGTTGAAAGCGCTGTTCAGGGAGCTTGACAGGGCGTTTATCTGGGTCATGTTGCCCATGCCTACGGCGGCTACTACGCAGAGAAGGGCGTAGAGCTTGCCCGCTTTGTCGGAGCCGAAGGCGGCGGTTATGTAGTGGAATGCGCCGCCGAACCAGCTGCCGTCGGAGCGCTGCTGACGGTACTTCATTCCTAAGACGTTTTCGGCGTAGCAGGTCGCCATTCCCAAAAATGCGGACAGGAGCATCCAGAATACTGCGCCTGCGCCGCCTATGGCTACGGCTGCACCTACGGCTACTATGTTGCCTGTTCCGAGAGTGGTGGCGAGGGCTGAGGTGAGAGTCTGCAGGGGGGAGAGGTTTTTGCCGTCACTGCCTTTGTCCTCTTTGTTGAAAAGGGTGGCTCCGAAGATACGCTTTAAGCCCGTAAACTGGGAAAAGCGCAGCTTTACGGTGAATACTGCGCCTGTCAAAAGATATATTATCAGCATGGGGGGCCCCCAGATTATGTTGTCGTTGAGCCACTGTATCATTTGAACACCTCCCCTGCTTGTCATTATATGCGGACAAGGGAGGGAAAATGATTGCGATAAGAAAAAGCCGCCCGAACGGACGGCTTTCTGTTTATTCGTAGATGTTCAGCAGCACTTCCCTGTTGTTCTCAAGCAGTAAGTATACCGAATTATAGAAGTTTTCTGCGGCTTTTAATTTTTCGTGGGCGGAGGAAGGGGCGGCTGGGGTGTTGTAGAGTGCGATTATTTCGGAAATCAAATCGTTCAGCGGCTGAAGCTCGGACGGGTCAAGACGGTTTGACAGAGCAAACTTTACGTCACGGTAGAAGGTGGAATAATAATTCAATCCTGCGCCGAAGGTCAAAACTATGTTTGAATTGCTGCCAAAGGTCTGCATACATACAGTTTCGGTGTATTCCGCCGCTTTGAGGGCAGCAGAGTAATGCTCCTCGTCGGGGGTATCCATCAATTGAGCTATGGCTTCGTGCAGGTTGACTGCCTCGGCTTTTTCGGTGACGAATAAAGCGTTGCAGACGGCGTCAGCCTTGTCTTCCTGACGTTTGCTTTCTACCGCTCTGCTTATTATGTCGTATGATATAAGGGCTACTATCGCTATGGCAATAATGATAACTATTTTGTCGCTTGTTTTTAATTTGGTTTTCATAAAAGCCTGCCTTTTTACTTCCGATGTATGTTTATCTGATAAAGTTGGTTCGGGTCTTGGTGAAGGGCTCGGGCGGGGTTATTTTGCTTTCCGCCTGCATTTTCAGCAGATATGCCATGTTTCTGCCGAGAGCGTACATCATGTCCATTGCCTCGCCGTCCTGCTCACATTCGCCGGGGGCTGCGCCGTGGACGTCGTTCCAGTAGATGGAGGGCACCTGTATCATCTCGGTTATGCCGAAGTAGTTGTTGATGGTGTGGTATGCGTGTATCGCTCCGCCTCTGCGGAGGGCTACCACCGCTGCGCCGGGCTTGAAGCGGAAGGCGCTGCCTTTGCTGTAGAACACTCTGTCCAAGAGGCATTTCAGGGCGCCGCTGATGTCGGCGTAGTAGACGGGGGAGCCTATCAGTATGCCGTCGGCGTTTGCAAGCTGCTCTGCGATGTCGTTTAAGCCGTCGCTGTCACCGAAGGCGCATTTGCCTAACTTTCCGCAGGCGCCGCAGGCTTTGCAGCCTGTGTAATTGCCGCTTCCTACCTGTAATATTTCCGTTTCTATTCCCTGCTTTTCAAGCTCGTCGCAGACGTGCTTCAGGGATATGTAGGTGTTGCCGTTTTTGCGGGGGCTGCCGTTTAATGCTATTACTTTCATGGCGGTTCCTTCTTTCGTTTTTTGTTCTCTCATATATATTACCACAAAGGGAAATTTATTGCAAGCTATTGCATTTTTCGCTTTTCAGTGGTATAATTTAATAAAATACGCCAAAGTCCGAAATATTAAGGAGGAGCTTATGGATCAGAATCAGAACCAATATCAATACCAGAATCCAAATCAATATCAGAATCCAAATCAGTATCAAAATCAAAATCCTTATCAAAATCAAAATCCCTATCAGAATCAGTATCCTCAACAGCAAAATGTGCAGGAGCAGCAGAATTATCAGTACGGATACGGTCAAAATCAGCAGGTAAATCAGACCGATCCCTATAATCAAGGGTATAATGCCAATCCTTACACTCAGACCAATGACTTTTCTCAGCCCTATCAGCAGCCTACATACGCTTCCGCCGCAGTAAAAAAGAAGGTCAATCCGGCTGTTATCATCGTTCCCATCGCCATTGTAGCAGTTGCGGCGATCGTGGTGCTGATGATAATGCTGTTCAGCGGCAGCGGCGGATATAAGGGAGCAGAGGAAAAGTACTTCTCACAGCTTTTCGGCGGTTTTTCCTCTGCCGCAAAGGACACAAAAAATGCCGCCGCAACACCTCAGAAGATAACGGTCAGCTTTGACGTTTCCAACAATCAGATCGCAGATTATATCGGTATGTCCGGAATTTACTTCGAGACGGAGACCGCTTCAAAGGGAAACGATATTTATGCGCGCATGGGCATAGAGCTGGGCAAGGAATATTTCGACTGCGAGCTCTGGTATGACGATAAAGCCGGCGAAATTATGATGCTGCTGCCCGATATTTCCTCCATATATCTTCAGGCAAGCCTTGACGCTTACGAGGAAAGCGGCTCTGAGTTAGATGTGGATAAGGCTTATCAGGCTTTGCTGGACGTTGTCAATAAGACCATGGAGACTTACTTCGAGGTAGTGGGCGAGACGGAGATCGAAAGCGGTCTTACCTTCCGTGTGGCAAGAGAGAGCTACACGGCAGACAGAGTAAGGATAAAGCTGGATTCGGCTCAGATGGCTACCATTATTAAGGCGTTTTTGGAGAACTTCATTGAAAATGACGATATAATGGACGTTCTCTGCACCTACCTTGACGAGGACGAGGACTATGTCATCGAAATGATGGGTATAGAAGACGCCATTGAACAGATGGAGGACGTTATCGAAGGCGATGATGACTCCGAGGTGTCCTTTAAGATGGACGTCTGGATGCAGGGCGGCAATATCGTCGGACGTGAGATCGAGATAACCGACTATACCGGAAGAACGGCAGCCGAGATCTCCTTCTTCCAGGTTCCTACCTCCAACGGAAGCGTTACATACTTCGAGATACCCGACGTTGTTGAGTATACCGCAAAGGACGAGGTAAAGGGTCAGCTCCATACCGGCTCCGCAACACTGTCCTTCAACACCGGCGGCTACTACAGCAGCAGCACCGAGATAACGGTGGAATACAGCGATCTGGCAATTACGGATAAGCTGTTTCAGGGCGAGATCAGAGCTTATGTTTCCGGCTCCGAGGGCTTTGAGCTGAGAGCCGAGCTGAGCACCGAGGGCAATACCAAGATCGCCTCCGTTTCCATTCCCAATATATGCCGTGCAACGGTGACGGTGGGTCCTTCCCAGCTGAAATTCCAAGAAATGCCAAGTCCTTCTTCAAGTCAGGTCGTGGTTTTCGACAGCGACGGTGACTTTATGTACGATGAGGCTTATGAGGAGTTCATGGAGGATATCATGGATTACTTCTCGGATCTTCTCGGCAACAACTATTACTGGTAATAACGCAAACCCGCTCTCTTGTGTGAGGGCGGGTTTTTTTGGCTGAGGACAGACAGGTTCAAATTCATAAACGATAATAAAAAACCGGCTGATGTCAGCCGGTTTTGTTCGTTCGTTAAAGCTGCTCGTCAGGGTCGGCGACCTCAAACAGATCCATGACGTCGTCGTCCTGCGGTGAGGACAGATCCTCAAATTCGGGAGCCTCGGGGGCACTGTCTGCGGGAGATGAATTGATGGAGGTAACAAGGTTCTTTATCTCCTTTATGTCCTCCTTGATGTTGTTGGTGGTGGAAACGACTTTCTCCTTTATGCCGTCGGTGGTGCCCTTGATCTGCTCTACCGTCTCCTCACCCTTCTTCACCATGTCCTCGTTCTTTACCTGCTTGATACCTTCGGAGATCTTGTCGGCTGTAGTCTTGATGGTGCCTACGGCGTACATGGAGGCTCTGCGGACAC
>JAFLUH010000002.1 GCA_022508895.1 Oscillospiraceae bacterium | reverse complement strand
TCTACTGCTTCGCACAGGACCAGTTCGCACGCCTTGTACAGGCAGGCGCACTCTCCAAGCTGGGCGTGGGTGCCAGCGAGACTGTCACCAAGGCAAACGACCCCAGCGTTGTACTTGCAGGAAAGGTAGGCTCCGAGCTTTACGCTTACCCCATGACCGCAGACAACGGCTACTTCCTGTATTATGACAAGAGCGTTATCCCCGACGCAGACGTTGACAGTCTGGAAGCTCTTATAAAGGACTGCGAGGACGCAGGCAAGTACTTCTCTATGGAGCTCGACACCTCTGCGTGGTACCTTGCAAGCTTCTTCTTCGCTACCGGCTGCATCTCCGAGTGGGTAACCGATGACGACGGCGAATTCATCGACGTAAACGACGACTTCAACTCTGCAAAGGGTCTTATCGCCGCAAAGGGTATGAAGAAGCTGCTGGATTCCCCCATGCACCTGAGCGCATCCGACGGAGCAGGCTTCGCAAGCGGCGCAGCTATCGTTGTTACCGGTACATGGGCTTATGCGACCATTTCCGAGATCCTTGGCGAAAATATGGGCGTTGCTGACCTTCCTTCCTTTGAGGTTGACGGTACCAGCTACCACATGGGCTCCTACAGCGGCTGCAAGCTGATGGGCGTTAAGCCTCAGACCGACGCAGTACGCTCCGCAGTTCTCCACAAGCTGGCTCAGTTCCTCACCGACGAGGATCGTCAGATGGAGCGCTTTGAGGCTCTGAACTGGGGCCCCGCTAACCTGAACGCTCAGAATTCCGACGCAGTCAAGACCGACCCCACCCTCGGCGCACTGTTCCAGCAGAACCAGTACGCTATTCCTCAGCCCGCTATCCACGGCTCCTGGTGGAATATCGCAAAGGTTATCGGTACCGACGTTAAGGAAGCTACCGACGACGCAGGCATTCAGGCAGCTCTGGACAGCTACGAGGCTAAGCTCGCCGCACTGTTCCAGATGTCCTCTGACGAGAAGAACGCATTCTCCGTTATCGGCGACATCAACGGCGACAGCTGGAATATCGACATCGACATGATCCTGATAGACGGCGTATGGAAGACCACCGAGGCTCTTGACCTGGTAGCAGGCAACGAGTTCAAGGTACGTAAGGGCAAGAGCTGGGACGAGGCTTATCCTGCCGACAATTTCGTTGTTGAGGAGGACGGCACCTTCTTCATCTGCTACGACACTGCCACCAACGAGGTTTATCTGTCCGCAGACTAAGAAAAACCAAAGCACAATGCACTTGGCTGCGCAACAGACAAGTACTGAATATACGACTTTGGCTTAAGCAAATAAAGTACAAAGGTCGGGGTCAATTGCGGCTCCGACCTTTTTTATAGGGGTGATTTGATGAAACGTTACAGCGACTTGGAGTATCTTCGCCTGTCAAAGGGAAAGAAGTTCCTCTATAAGCTGGCATCATTTTTCTTAGGAATACCGGGCGCCATCGGAAGGTTTTTCCTGCGCATCGGCAGAGCGATCAAAAACGCAGTCTTTGCGGTGGGACGTGAGTTCAAGGATATCGGCACCACCTTCGTAAAGGGCAATATACATACCAAAATCTCCTATGTCATCATGGGCTGGGGCTCGGTGTTCAAGGGGCAGTGGCTGAGAGGACTGATGTTCTTCCTGTTTGAAGCGGTGTTTATCTTCTACATGATATTCACGGGAAGCTACTGGCTGAGCAAGCTGCCTACGCTGGGCGAGCTGGGCCCTACCGAGACCTACGACCCTATCTATGACCAGTATGTTACCACCTACAACGATAACTCCTTCAAGATACTGCTTTACGGCGTGCTGACCATCTTCTTCATTATCGCCTTCATCTACACATGGAGGGTGAATATCAGACAGAATAAGATAGCAGACGAGATAATCCGCTCCGGAAAAAAGCTGAAAAGCAGCAAGGACGACCTGCGCTCTCTGGTGGACAATCAGTTCCACAAGACCCTTCTGGCTCTGCCTATGACGGGTATACTGGTGTTCACGGTAATGCCTATCGTGTTTATGATACTGGTTGCCTTCACCAACTACGACGGTACCCATAACGGCTACTCCAACAACCTGTTCACATGGATGGGACTGGATAACTTCAATACCATGCTTTCATGGGATTCCGGCAGCGGCGGCGCAGTGCAGTCCTATGCCGCCACCTTCGGCGAGATACTTACATGGACGCTGATATGGGCGTTCTTCGCCACCTTCACCAACTACTTCCTCGGAATGTTCGTGGCAATGATGATCAACAAGAAGGGTATCCGCCTGAAAAAGGCGTGGCGCACCATTCTGGTAATGACCATCGCTATACCCCAGTTTATCTCGCTGCTGTACGTTTCAAAAATGTTCGCCAAAAACGGACTTATCAACGAGATGCTCAGGGGACTGGGCTGGATAAGTCAGGCGCTTCCCTTCTGGGAGGACCCCGTGTGGGCGAGAGTTACGGTAATAATCATCAATATCTGGATAGGTATCCCCTATCTTATGCTTATCACCACCGGTATCCTGATGAATATCCCGCAGGATCTGTACGAGTCCTCAAGGATAGACGGCGCAAACGCATGGCAGCAGTACCGCAAGATAACCCTGCCCTATGTGCTGTTTATCACGGGTCCTTACCTGCTCACCAGCTTCACCGGCAACATGAACAACTTCAACGTCATCTACCTGCTGACGGGCGGCGGACCCACCAACTCCGCCGCTTCCTCCGCTTCCGGCTCGGTGGGCTACACCGACCTGCTGATAACGTGGCTGTTCAAGATAACCATGGGCGAGGAAGCGCAGTACTATCTGGCGTCGGTAGTGGGAATACTGGTGTTCGTGGTGGTAGCGTTCATTTCACTTGTAGTGTATAACCTGCTGCCTTCTATTAAGAACGAGGAGGACTTCCAGTGATGAGCAATAATCAATCAAGCCAAAAGCGCCACATGGGACAAAAGGCCGTCAACCGCATCAGCAACACCTTCATTTACATACTGCTGGTAATTATATCCGTGGTCTGGCTTATCCCCTTTGTGTTTATCCTTCTGCAATCCTTCCGTGTGGAAAGCACCTATCAGGTGGGCTACGTTCTCCCTCAGCAGTGGGGCTTCGATAACTACCTCAGACTGTGGGAAAGCAACTTCAAGACATGGTATCTCAACACCTTCATCATTGCAGTCGTCGCCTCCCTTTTGCAGACCGTTATCGTGCTTTGCATGAGCTACACCCTCTCACGCTTCCGCTTTAAAATGAGAAAGGCGCTGATGAGGTTCATGCTTATTCTGGGAATGTTCCCGGGAATGCTGACCATGATAATCCTTTACCGTGTGCTGAGCGACTTGGGACTTACTCAGGCAAATGCGGTGCCGGGACTTATCTTGGTGTATATCGCTTCCTCGGGCATGGGCTACTATGTGTCCAAGGGCTTCTTCGATACGATACCCAAGTCGCTGGACGAGGCGGCAAGAGTGGACGGGGCGACCCGATTCCAGGTGCTTCGCAAGATAATCCTGCCGCTGGCCAAGCCTATCGTTATCTACACCATACTCACCGCTTTCATGGCGCCATGGGGCGACTATGTGTTCGCACAGTACGTCTCCTTCGGCACCTCCTCGGGCATGAACGTGGCGGTAGGTATGTACGGCTGGCTCACTCAGGACCAGATAAACAACTGGTACACCACTTTCTGCGCAGGCGGCGTTATCGTGGCACTGCCGGTCACCATTCTGTTCCTATGCCTGCAGAAATACTATGTCGAGGGCGTTACAGGCGGCGCCGTAAAGGGATAAGGAGGATAATATGGCAAGTGTAAAACTCACAAAGGTCAAAAAAATGTACGACAACAAGGTTATCGCAGTGCATGACTTCGACCTTGAGATAAAGGACAAGGAATTTGTGGTGCTGGTAGGGCCTTCAGGCTGCGGCAAGTCCACTACCCTGCGTATGATAGCGGGTCTGGAGGAGATAAGCGACGGCACCATCGAGATCGACGGCGAGGTCGTGAACGACCTGCAGCCCAAAGATCGCCATATCGCAATGGTTTTCCAGAACTACGCACTGTATCCGCATATGACGGTGTACGACAATATCGCATTCTCTCTGCGTTTGCAGAAGGTGAACGAGGACGTGGTGTATCAGAAGGTCACAAACGCCGCTGAGATACTGGGTATCACCGAGTATCTGATGCGCAAGCCCCGTGCTCTTTCAGGCGGTCAGAGGCAGCGTGTGGCTATCGGTCGTGCAATGGTGAGAGATTCCAAGGTGTTCCTGATGGACGAACCGCTGTCCAACCTTGACGCAAAGCTGCGCAACCAGATGAGAGCCGAAATAATCCTGCTGAGACAGAAGCTGGACACCACCTTCGTGTACGTTACTCACGACCAGACCGAGGCAATGACCTTGGGCGACCGTATCGTTATCATGAAGGACGGCTTTATCATGCAGGTTGGCACTCCCACCGACGTGTTTGAGATGCCTGAAAACCTGTTTGTGGCAGAGTTCATCGGCGCTCCCAAAATGAATATCATCAAAACGGAGCTTACTAAGCTGAACGGGCAGTACTTCGTTCACCCCTTCGGCGCAAAGATACCGGTGGACGGCGATAAGGGAAAAATGCTGGCGGATAAGAACGTGCCGGAGGGTAAGATACTGCTGGGCGTTCGTCCCGAGCATATCGTGCTGGCTCAGCCGGGCGAAAAATCCATTCCCTGCACACTTGAGGTAAACGAAATGATGGGCTCCGAGCTGCACCTCCATGTGTACACGGAGGATCAGACAAGGCTTATCGTAAGAGTGCCTACGATCGACCTGGATAATAAGTCGAGAAGTGAGCTTGTGGCAGGACAGAAGCTGAATATCTCCTTCGAGGGGAAGGTTATGCACTTCTTTGACCCCGAGAGTGAGAAGAATTTGCTGCTGTAACGCAGCCGTGCTCCGGGGGAGACCTTTCTGAAGAAAGGTTATTCCCAGTACTTATTTCCAAATATTTTATTTGGAAATAAGTACGAACCCCATTTCCAAAGACTTTTAATAATTTTTTAGGACCGACGTACGCCGGTCCTAAAAAATTTTTATTAGAAGTTTTAGGGAGGGGGTCTGGGGGACGACCCTTTTGTCCAAAAGGGTCTCCCCCAGAGCACGGTCGTGTCACCGCACTAATCCTTCTTCTTGCTGCGGTGTCTGATGAAGAATGCCAGACCTGCTACTGCGCCTGCCGCTGCAACCAGCGCAGCAGGGATTATCCAGAGAGCGGCGTTGCTGCCCTTGCCGCTGTCAGCGGAGGGAGCTGCCGTCTCGCCCTTTACCAGTACCATTGCGGAAATAGGCTCTACGGTCACCTTTCCGTCGGAGATGACTGCAAGGGACCTTGTTCCCGCCGTGGTGCCGTTTATGCAGACGTTCCATGTGCCTTCGGGAACGGTTATCTCCTGCTCCTCTTTATTGGGATTGAAGATAATGTATATCTCCTCGGCTGTCTCGCCGTTTACGCCGCCTTTGATGTCAAATGCAACAACGTGGTTGTCCAGACCGGGTATCGAGGTCACGTTTGCCTTTACGTCCTCGGCGTTGGTGAGGCGCAGGGCGGGGTGCGCCTTGCGGAACTCGATAAGTCCCTTGTAATACTCGTAAACGCTCCAATACTCCTCGTTTTCAAGAGTATCCCATTTTAGGCTGTTCACCTCGTCGGAGGCGTTGTAACTGTTCTCGTTGAGGGTGCCGTCGGCGTTGGGCTTGGTGCGGAGCATTTCCTCGCCTGCCTGCATGAAGGGTATTCCCTCGGCAGTGAGGTAAATAGCCGCCGCAAGGTTGTTCATCTTTATTATGTCCTCTCTTGAAGCGTCGGGGACTGAGAGGGTTATGCGGTCTATAAGGGTGTTGTTGTCGTGACAGGAGGCGTAGTTTACCGTCTGTGCAGGGGTGGTGCACCAGGAGGACATTCCCTTGAACAGCATCTGGATTATGCTTGCCTGTCCGTAGGAGCCGGAAACGTAGCCGGGGTTTTTGTCAAACACGCTGCCTTTAAGCGCATCACGGATACTGTCGCTGAAATAGGCGAAGCCGGGGGTCTGGGTGGAATTTTTCTGGGTCGCCATGGCGATGTCGGACTTGGTGACGGAGGTAGCCATTTCCCAGCCCTCGCCGTAGAAGATAACGTCGGGGTGATCCTTATGCACCTCGGTCACTATCTCGTTTACCGTCTCAATGTCCAGCAGTCCCACAAGGTCAAAGCGGAAGCCGTCGATATGGTATTCGTCAGCCCAGTATTTCACGGAGTCCACTATGTATTTGCGCACCATGCTGCGCTCGGAGGCGGTGTCGTTGCCGCAGCCTGAGCCGTTGGAGTAGACGCCGTAATCGTCTATGCGGGAGAAGTAGCCGGGAACTATCTTGTTGAAGCAGAATTCACCTGCGTTGTAAACGTGGTTGTACACCACGTCCATTACCACGCTTATCCCGTTTTGGTGGAGGGACTGCACCGTCTGCTTCAGCTCGCTTACTCTTACCTCGCCGTTGTAGGGGTCGGTGGAGTAGGAGCCTTCGGGAACGTTGTAGTTTACGGGGTCGTAGCCCCAGTTGTACTGCGGTGTGTCCAGCTTGCTCTCGTCCACCGAGCCGTAATCGTAGATGGGCAGCAGGTGCAGGTGGGTTATACCTAAGTCCTTGATGTGGTCTATGCCTGTGGGGATACCGCCTGAGGTAGTGGTCCCCGTTTCGGTGAGACCGAGGAATTTGCCTGCGTTGGTTATGCCTGAGCTGCTGTCCGAGGACAGGTCACGGACGTGCAGCTCGTAGATTATTGCGTCGTTGTAGGTAAGGTCCGCGTTGGGGTTTTTGTCGTTTTCCCAGCCCTCGGGATTCGTTGAAGCAAGGTCTATCACCATGGCTCTTGCACCGTTTACGCCCGTAGTCCTTGCGTAGGGGTCGCAGGCTTCGTTCTCCTGTCCGTTTACCGTTACCGTGTAGGTGTAGTAGGTGCCGTTCAGGTCGCCTGATTTTTCCGCAACCCATGTGCCGTTTACGTCGGCGGTCATGGTGATTTGCTCTATTAAGTCGTTGGTGCCGGCGGTGCCGCTTTTGTAGAGGTTTACGGCAGCTGCGGAGGCGGTGGGCGCCCATACGCGGAAGGTGGTCTTTTCGGCAGTCCAATTTGCGCCTAAATCGTCGCCTGTATAGGTGTAGTCGGACTCAAAGCCGGCGGTGGAGTAGATGTTGGGCAGTACCACGTCGTACTCTGCGCCGTCGTATTTAAGCTTGTATGCGCCCTTCATGTCCAGCAGGCCTTGGGGTATGACGCTGTACTTCCACTCGCCTGACTGCTCCACCGAGTGTATTGCCACCTCGCTGCCGCTCTCGTCCGTCAGAGTGAATGCGGTGTCGCTGTCGGGCACCTCGCCTGTGGTGGTGACGGTTATCACGTTCTTGTCCATATCGTAGCGTACCCCCAATATTTTCAGTCCTGTGGCGGCGTCTTCGCCAAGCTCACGGGTGTAGCCCTCCACGCCTGATTCCACATAAACGTGTACCGTGCCGGATACCACGTCGGCAATGTCGATAAACTGGTCGGCGTTGATGTCCTTGTCCCAGCCGGCGGTGCGGACGATGAAGCCTACTCTGGCAACTCCCGCATCGGCAACAAAGGTGGACACCATTTCTCCGTTCTCCTCGGCAAATGGGTAGCCGTTTCCGTCCTTGCCCTCAGCCCAGAACCACACGTCCCAGCCGTCGTATTCTCCGTCGGGGCGGTGGTAGTGCAGCTTTATCACTATGCCGTCACCGTCGGCGGCGCTTACTGCTCCCGCAGTCATTGTCAGCAGCAGGGTAAGCGCCAGCAGGCTGCTTATTATCCGATCAAGCAGCGATCTTCTTTTCTTTGACATCGTGAATTCCTCTCTTTTAAGTATTTATGGCTCACGCACACGCTTTGCGGTGCGCTGCCTTAAAAACTGCCCGCTGCCGTGTTGACCGACTGTGAGCAGCATTGTGTAATATATCAGCTTGTAGGTATGAACTGGCGGACAGCGCCTGCCAGATTGGATATGGGCATGGTCTGGAGCCATACATGACCGGGACCCGTAACAACGGTGTTGAAGAAGCCCTCGCCGCCGAAGAACTTGTTCTTTGCGCCTGCAACGCTCTGGATATCTATGGAGCAGGTAGCGCTCATTGCGGCTAAGTGACCGGTATCGAGTATGATACTTTCACCGGGTCTCAGCTCGTATTCTACAACATGACCGTCAAATTCAGCGAATACGACGCCGTTACCGCTTATCCTCTGCATGAGGAAGCCCTCGCCGCCGAACAGACCTGCGCCCAGCTTTTTCCTGAAATGCACCTCCAGAGTGACGTCTCTGGCTCCTGCAAGGAATGCGCCCTTCTGGAAGATCATCTCTCTGCCGGGGCTTATCTCGAAGGCACGAATGGAACCGGGAACGCTGGAAGCGTAAGCGATCATGCCGGGACCGCCCCTCGCGGTGTAAATATTCTGGAACATTTTTTCGCCGGTAAACGCCCTGCCGATAGCCTTGCCGATACCGCCGTTGGTGGTGGTCTCCATCTGCATATTGGGGCTCATCCAGGACATTGCTCCCGCCTCGGTTATCATCTGCTCCTCGGGCTCCAGCTCGCAGATGACTACGGGCAGCGTTTCACCTAATATCTGGTACTTCATAAAAACCTCCGTTTTTTCGGTTATTATAATACCTAAATTATACCATACCCGATACAAAAAAACAACCGCTTTTAACAAAACGCCGCACAAATTCCGTGCGGCGTATAATGTTGAGACTGTCACGCAAACTGCGCATTGTAAAGCTCTGCGTAGAAGCCCTCCTGCTCCATAAGCCGGTCGTGATTGCCCTGCTCGATAATGTCGCCCTCCTTCATTACAAGGATAAGGTCGGCGCCCCGTATGGTGCTTAAGCGGTGGGCGATTATGAAGCTGGTCCTTCCCTTCATCAGATTGTCCATTGCCTTCTGTATGCGCTGCTCGGTGCGGGTGTCTACCGAGGAGGTCGCCTCGTCCAGTATCAGCACGGGATTGTCGGCAAGTATGGCTCTTGCTATGGTGAGAAGCTGGCGCTGTCCCGCGGAAACGTTGGTGGCGTCCTCGTTCAGCTCGAAATCGTAGCCGCCGGGCAGGGTGCGGATAAAGTGGTCGGCGTGGGCGGATTTGGCGGCTGCCATCACTTCCTCGTCAGAAGCCTCAAGCCTGCCGTAGCGGATATTCTCCATTATGCTGCCCTTGAACAGCCATGTGTCCTGAAGCACCATTCCGAAGGCGCTGCGCAGCTCGTTGCGGTTGTATGCCTTCAGGTCGTGTCCGTCCAGCTCTATGGAGCCGCCGTTTACGTCGTAGAAGCGCATCAGGAGCTTCACCATGGTGGTCTTGCCTGCGCCGGTGGGACCTACTATGGCTATCTGCTGTCCCTGCTCGACGTGGGCGTTGAAGTCCTTTATGATTATCTGCTCGGGGTCGTAGCCGAAGCGGACGTGCCTGAAATCCACCACGCCCTTTACGTCGTTTACGGAAACTGCGTTTTCGGTGGTCTGGTCTTCCTCCTCTTCCTCAAGAAACTCGAATACACGCTCCACGGCGGCTACCATGGACTGCATCATGTTTGTAACCTGCGCTATCTGCTGCATGGGCTGGGTGAAATTTTTCACGTAGGTGATGAACGCCTGAATGTCGCCTATCTCGATGGCTCCCTGTATGGCAAGGAATGCGCCTGAGATCGCAACTCCAACGTAGCCCAAGTTGCCCACGAACTGCATTACAGGCATCATAAGTCCCGACAGGAACTGGGATTTCCATGCGGATTCGTAGAGGGTGGCGTTGGTGTCGTCGAATTTCTCTATAACGTCCTTTTCCTTGCCGTAGGCTTTTACCACAAGGTGTCCTGAGTAATTCTCCTCCACCTGACCGTTTATGTGTCCTAAGTACGCCTGCTGCTGCTTGAAGTATTTCTGGGACTTCTTCATCACAATGCTGATGAAGATAAGGCTTATTGGCAGTATCAGCAGGGTTATCAGCGTCATCAGAGGGCTTATGGTAAGCATCATTATCACCACGCCTATCATGGTGGTGACGGAGGTTATGAGCTGGGTGACGCTCTGGTTGAAGCCGTTGCCGAAGGTGTCCACGTCGTTGGTGATACGGGACAGCACTTCGCCGTAGGTCCTGCTCTCGAAGTATTTCAGGGGCATACGGTTTATCTTTTCGGTTATCTCTTTTCTAAGCTTGTAGCAGAGGGTCTGGGTTATCTTGGTCATGGTGAAGCCCTGTATCAGGTTGAATACATAGCTTATGCCGTAGAGTCCCAGAACGGTCAGCAGGATAGTCCCGATATAGCCGAAATCTATCTCGCCTGTGCCCGTTATCTTGCCCATGAGTCCCTCGGAAAGAGCGGTGGTGGCTTTACCTAATACCTTCGGTCCCACGATGTGGAACACGGCGGCTGCGGCGGCGCATATCATCACCGCTATAACGCCTATTTTATAGCTGCCTACGTATTTTACCGTTTTCCTGATGGTTCCCTTGAAGTCCTTCGCCTTTGAGGCGGGATTTATTCTTCCGTGTGGAGGCATTTATACTCCCTCCTTTCCATTGACGCTTGCATTTATGCTGGCAAGATATTCCTTTTCGGAAAGCTGTGACTTGGCTATCATTCTGTATTCCTCGCAGCTTTCCACCAGCTCCCTGTGAGTGCCCTTGCCTGCCATCTTGCCGTCCTCAAGGACGATTATCTGGTCGGCGCTGAGAATGGTGCTGACACGCTGAGCAACGATTATCACCGCTGCGTCCTTTGTCTTTTCGGACAGCGCCTTTCTGAGGGCGGTGTCCGTCTTGAAGTCAAGGGCGGAGAAGCTGTCGTCGAATATGTACACCTTGGGGTCTCTGGCAATGGCTCTGGCGATGGAAATGCGCTGCTTCTGTCCGCCTGAGACGTTGGTGCCGCCCTGAGCTATCGCACTTTCGTATTTTTCCTCTTTTGCCTCGATAAACTCGGTGGCTTGGGCTATCCTTGCCGCTTCCTCAATATTCTCCTGAGTGGCGTCGGGAGCGCCGTAGGCTATGTTGGAGCTTATGTCGCCCGAAAACAGCACTGCTTTCTGGGAAACGTAGCCTATCTGCCCTCGCAGGGTCTGCAATGCTATGTCCCGCACGTCCGTGCCGCCAAGGGAGACCGTGCCCTCGGTAACGTCGAAAAACCTCGGTATCAGCTTTACAAGTGTGGATTTGCCGCAGCCCGTGCTGCCGATGATGGCGGTGGTCTTGCCCGGCTCGGCTATGAAGTCGATGTCGGTGAGGACGTTCTCGCCGCCGTCGGGGTATTTGAAGCTTACATGGTCGAAGCGGACGGCTGCGTTTTCGGCAGGGGCGGTTTTTGCGGCAGCTGCTCCTTCCTTATCTTTGATGGAAGGCTCGGTATCCAGTACCTCCTGTATGCGGTCGGCGGCAACGCCTGCTCTGGGGAGCATGATCGATACTGCGGTAAGCATAAGGAAGCCCATTATTATTATCATTGCATAGGTGATGAAGGCGGTCATTGCGCCTACCTCCAGCACGCCTGCGTCTATCTGCTGCGCCGCTACCCAGATTATCAGAGCGGACACGCCGTTCATGACTATCATAAGGGTGGGCATCATTACGGACATTATCCTGTTGACATACAGCATTACCTTGGTAAGGTGGGTGTTCGCCTCGTCAAAGCGTTCGTTCTCCTTTTCCTCTCTGCCAAAGGCACGGATAACGGGGATACCCGTCAGTATCTCTCTTGCAACAAGGTTCACCCTGTCCACTAATTTCTGCATTATCTTGAATTTGGGCATTGTCAGGGCAAGCAAAAGCAGGATAAGACAGAATACCACCGCGATGGCAAGGACGATTATCCAGTTCATGCCCGAATCGTAGCGGCTGATGTTGATTATGCCGCCTATTGCCAGTATCGGTGCGTACAGCACCATTCGCAGCAGCATTACGGTGGCGAACTGTATCTGCTGCACGTCGTTGGTGCTTCTGGTGATGAGTGAAGCGGTGGAGAATTTGTCAAGCTCGGCGTTGCCGAAGCCCATGACCTTTCTGAACACATTGCCGCGCAGGTCTCTGCCTACGCCTGCCGCTATCTTTGACGCTACAAAGCCGATGATTATCGCTACCACCGCCATAATGAGCGCCATTGCCATCATTTTCAGACCCGTTACCCACAGGTAGTCCGTCTGCATTTTGTCAAGGTCTATCCCGCACTGCTCATACTGCTCACGGGCAAACTGCTTTGCCATTGAGGAGATTATCGAGTCGCCAAGGGTGCTTAGCTTTTCCTCAAACACCTGACGAAGGTCAAGCATTAAAGTGGGGCTGGTGATGTCAACGCCCAGCTCCGCCAGCATCTGCCCGGCTGTCTGAAGCTGTTGGAGCTGCTCGGGGGTCATCACGGTGGGGTCAAGGGCAGACATATCCATATTGCCGAAATTCACGGCGGAAAAGTCCATGCCCTCGGTCTCTGAGCCTGCCTGTGAGGTCATCATGTACACTACGGCGATGATGTGGGAAAATTCCTCGTCAAGGGCGCTCCAATTTTCCTGCGACCCGGAGGTCAGGGCGTACCTGTCCCCGTCGGGGGCATACGCCTCGTTCCAGTGCTGCTTTTCCTCCTCAGTGAGGAAAAGCTGTACCTCCATAAAGCCGCTTTTGCTTATGTACTGCGGAACTGCGTATTCTATGCCCGAATTTGCGATGCCCACGTCTATCAGCACCGAGGTGTAGTCGGGCAGGGACAGGTCGCAGTACGCCTGCACGAAAAGCAGGGCAAGTATCAGCAGTACGAGGTACCAATACTTTTTCAGGTTGCGGAAGATGTTTAACATTCGGTTGCTCCTTCTTTTGCGGCAAAATATCTTTCTTTAGCTGTATAATTATATCACTTTGCCGCTTTTATGTCAATACAAAAAGCTGCACCTGTCCGTTTTATCACGGTTGACTTTTTTTCCGTGATACAGTATAATAGTATACTATGGAATAGTATGGAATAAAAAAACCGGAGTGTATAATTATGAAACTTGACCTCACCGATATGCTTTATGCGCTGTCCTTCGCTCTGGATAAGGTGGAGACGGAGCTGGTGGGCGTTGACACGGGTCACGGCAAGCGGGTGGCGTATATGGCGCTGCTGACGGGAAAGCTGGCAGGCTATGAGGAAGAGGAGCTGCGGGATTTTATCGGCTGCTGCCTGCTGCATGACAATGCGCTGACTGAGTTCATATATGAGGAGCTGTCAGGCAGCCGCCTTTCCGACGGCACCAACGTGAAGCTCTCCGAGCTGGCTGAGCAGAGCAAGCCTAAGCTGCTGCGCCACCACAGTATCGTGGGCGAGGAAAATATACGCCTGCTGCCCTTTCGCACCGACGTTAAGGACATAATCCTGTATCACCACGAAAATGCGGACGGAACGGGAGCGCTGGGCAAGAAGGCGGCTGAGACCAATCTCAAGGCTCAGATACTGCACTTGGCAGACCTTGCGGACGCAACGCTTCATCTTGACTTGGAGCGGCTGACTGCCGATGAATACGAAAAGCTCTGCAGCTGGATAAAGGACAGGACGGGGACGCTGTTTTCCGAAGAAGTGTCGGAGCTGTTCGTTAAAGCGGTGACCTACGACAAGCTGCTTGCAATGCGGGAAAAGGGCTTGACCGACGCACTGCATGAGGAGCTGCACAAAAAGGTGCTGGATTATTCCGATGAGGAGATACGCAATATCGCCGAGTTTTTTGCTAAAATAGTTGACTATAAATCCGAATTCACCCAGCGGCACTCCACGGGCGTTGCACGGAAGGCGGAGATCATGGCGCATTACTACGGCTTCGACCCGGAAAAATCCATTCGCTTTTATTTTGCGGGAGCCTTGCACGATATAGGCAAGCTCGCCATCGCAAACGGTATCCTCGAAAAGCCGGACAAGCTCACGGCGGAGGAATTTGCACAGATGAAAAACCACGCCTCGGCGACCTACTACATACTCAGCCAGATAAAGGAGATACCCGATATACTGGAGTGGGCGGCAAACCACCACGAAAAGCTGAACGGCAAGGGCTATCCCCGCGGGCTTACCGAAAAGGAGCTGAGCTTCGAGGATCAGCTGATGGCAGTCGTTGACATTTATCAGGCGCTTACGGAAAAAAGACCCTATAAGGACGGTATGTCCCATGAAAAAACAATGTCTATCCTGACGGATATGGTAAGCAGGGGCGAGCTTAACGGGAAGATCGTCCGTGATATGGATACTGTTATGGCAGGAAGCCAAACGGCATAAAAAAGGAGAGCCGCCTGTATGAGCAGGCGTATTTATCTGATGAGAAAGAAAACCGCAAAATGTATTTCCGCTTTGCTGTGCTGCTGCATTTTACTGACGGCGGCACAGCCTGTATTTGCTTACGGCGATTCCCCTCTCACAAACAGGATAGTGAGGGAGTACAACCAGAGCAACGGTCTGCCTACGGGAGAGGCAAACACGGTGCTGCAGACCTCGGACGGGTATGTCTGGATAGGCAGCTACGGCGGACTTATCCGCTACGACGGCACCACCTTCAGAAATTACAGCGAGGAGGGCAGCGTTGCCTCCTCCAGTATCCGCTCCCTTTTCGAGGACAGTCAGGGCAGGCTGTGGATAGGCACCAACGATATGGGGGTCTACCTCTGCAAAAACGATACCTTTACCCTTGTTGACAACGACAACGACAACGCATACCTGTCCGTCCGCTCCTTTGCGGAGGGTAAGGACGGCACGGTGTACGCAGGGACCACCTCGGGGCTTGCCAAGGTGTCGGAAAGCGGGATAGAGGCGGTGGAGGCGGTAAGCGGCGGCACCGTTTACAGTATGCAGACCGATAAAAACGGCGTGCTGTGGACCTGCCTTGACGGCGGTATTGCAAAGCTGGTCAGAGACGGGAATGTGATATACACCTTCGAGTCGGCAAAATTCCTTGAAGCGGCTCTTTACTGCGCAGGGACGGACAAGGACGGCGGGCTTTGGCTGGGCACCGACGACAGCGTTATTTATAAAGTCAGCTTCAGAGACGGGGATTACACCGATAATTCCTTTGAATTCACCAAATATTCCACGGGAGAGCTTTCCACCTTCAACGCAATCGGCGAGGATATAAACGGGAATATCTGGGCGGCGGCGCTTAACGGGACGGGCTACATAGACTCCGACGGCGACTGGCACACTGCGGACTCCGAGCGTGCAACTGCGGCAAACGCCCTTGCCTTCGACTATCAGGGCAACGTCTGGGTCGCCTCCTCCAGTCACGGGGTAATACACCTTGTATCGGGGCTTTACCACAGCCCCAACGCCGTGGCGGGGCTTTCCGACACCTCGGTGAATACCGTGGCGGTAACTGAGGATAATTACTATATCGGCACGGATACGGGGCTGATAATGCTGGACGGAAATTTCAGACCCGTGGAGAACGAGCTGACGGAAATGCTGTACGGAGACAGGATACGCAACATTTTAGCGGACAGCAGGGGCAATGTCTGGATAGGCACCTACTACAACAACGGGCTGGTGCTTTACGAACCCGATACGGGAGCTATAACGCCCTTTACTCAGGAGAGCGGGCTTACCAGTACCCAGATACGGCAGGTCATCGAGCTTTCCGACGGCAGTATCGCCGCTGCCACCCAGAAGGGCGTGAACGTGATACGGGACGGAAAGGTCGCCGAGACCTACTCCGAGGAGCAGGGGCTCAGCTACCCGATAATACTGACCCTATGCGAGGGCAGCGACGGCACGATTTATGCAGGCAGCGACGGGCAGGGCATCTTTGCAATAAAGGACGGGAAGGTGACCCGCTACGGCTTTGACGAGGGGCTTCCCGCAGGCGTGGTGCTGAGAATGGCGGCTGACGAGGTCGGCTTGTTTATCAGCGCAGGCAACAGCCTGTATTACTGGGATCACAAGAGCTTCACCACCGTGGACAACTACCGCAAAAGCGCAGGGAGTATCTTCGATATACGGATAGTGGGCGAGGAGCTGTGGCTTATGCAGAGCAACGGCGTGAATATCGTAAACAGGCAGCAGCTCATGTCGGGAAAGGAAACTCCGGTAAACCTTATCGGAGCAGCCTACGGTCTCACCGGCTCCCTTAACGCAAACACCTGGAACGTGATACGGGACGGGAAACTGTACCTGTGTACCTCAAACGGGCTTTCCATACTGGATACGGACGCTGTCGGCTCGTCGGATACGCAGATAAAGGCGGTTATCAGTCAGGTCGCCGCAGACGACGTTACCTTTGAAAATCCGACCTCCATCAGCATAAGCGGGAGCACCACACGTCTCACCTTCAATTTTGCTCCCCTTGCCTTTTCGGGCACCTCGGTCACCGTGAGATACAGGCTCATCGGCTTTGACGACAGGGCGTACACCCTTACCAATGACAGCGCAATGAGCGCAAGCTACACCAATCTGCCGGGAGGAAACTACAATTTCACCGTCGAAGTTCTGGGCAGGGACGGCGAGACGGTAATAGCCGACTGCTCCGTCAGCGTTCAGAAGGAGTACAGCCTTTTGGAGCGCCCGTGGCTGTGGACGATCATCGTTATCGGCATTTCCCTGCTGGTGATACTGACGGTCGTGCTGGTGCATCGGGCAAAGACCACCGCCCTCCGCCACCGCCAGCAGGAATACCGTGAGATAATAAATCAGGCGCTTCTCACCTTTGCACGGACGATCGACGCAAAGGACAAGTACACCAACGGTCACTCCGCAAGAGTGGCGCATTATTCCGTTGAAATAGCGAAAAAGCTGGGACTGTCCGAGGAGGATCAGGAGCGTATCTACTATATCGCTCTCCTCCACGATATAGGCAAGATAGGCATTCCCGACACCATACTCACAAAGCCCGACAAGCTGACGGAGGAGGAGCGGGAGATGATAAAGCAGCACCCCACCATCGGCGGCGGTATACTGAAGGATTTCACCGCGCTGGAGGGTATCGGCGACGGCGCAAGGTATCACCATGAGCGTTACGACGGCACCGGCTACAATGAGGGGCTGAAGGGCGAGGAGATACCGTATTTTGCAAGGATAATCTGTGTTGCCGACTCCTATGACGCCATGTCCAGCGTCCGCTACTATCAGGGAAACCTTTCCTCGGATATCATAGTCAGGGAGCTGAGGGAAGGCTCGGGCACGCAGTTCGACCCCGAGATCGCAGATGTGATGCTGGAGCTTATCGAGGAGGGCAAGGTGCCCTGCTCTGAGCTGCTGAAGCCGCTGGAGCAGATAGCTGACGATCTTAATAAATAGCGAAGGCTCCCCCTCTGAGGGGAGCTTTTTTATTCGTGCGCCGCTTTTTTCCTCTTGACAGGAGGCGGTATAAGCGTTATAATTGTATATATATCATTTATACAATTCTCATGTTGCCTACAAAGCAGAAGGAGTACAGTTAAATGAATATCAATATCAGCAACGCATCGGGAGAGCCGATATATCTGCAAATTGCTGGGCAGATAAAGACGATGATACTGGAGGGCAGGCTGAAAGAGGGGGAAATGCTCCCCTCCATGCGAAATCTTGCCCTTGAGCTGAGGATAAGCTTCATGACTACAAAGCGCGCCTATGAGGAGCTTGAGCGGGACGGCTTCATCGAATCCTACACGGGCAGGGGCAGCTTCGTCAAGGCGCAGAATCTGGAGCTTTACCGTGAAATGCAGATAAGGGCTATCGAGGCGCTGCTTACCGAGGCAGGGGATAAGGCGCGAAAATGCGGGATAACCATGGAGGAGCTGCACGGGCTGCTTGAGCTTGTAAACGGAGGGGAATGAATATGAGCGGGTACGAAAACGCAATCGAATTAAAGGGCGTTGTCAAGCGTTATGACGGCTTTACGCTAGATAACGTCAGCTTTGAGGTGCCTAAGGGCTGTATCATGGGCTTTATCGGGCAGAACGGGGCGGGAAAGACCACCACTATACGCAGTCTGCTGAATATCACAAAAATCGACGAGGGCGAGATAGCGCTGCTGGGGCTTGATCACGTCAGAGACGAGGCGGAGATAAAAAAGCGACTGGCGGTGGTGTTTGACGAGCTGCCCTTCCACGATTTTTTCAATGCGGGCGATATGGCTAAGATATTTGAGGGAATGTATCCGCAGTGGGATAATAAACTGTATTCCGATTATTTAGAGCGGTTCCGACTGCCGAGAAAAAAGAAGATAGGACAGTTTTCCAAGGGAATGAAGATGAAGCTGCAGATCGCCTGTGCGCTTTCTCATAATGCGGAGCTGCTGGTGATGGACGAGGCTACCACGGGGCTTGACCCCGTTGTCCGTGACGAGATACTGCATATCTTCATGGAGTATCTGCAGGACGGGGAGCGGAGTATACTCATGTCCTCACATATTACAAGCGACCTTGAAAAAATTGCGGACAGCGTTACCTTTATTGACGGTGGAAAGATACTGCTTTCGGGTTATAAGGACGAGGTGCTTGAAAAGCACGGTATACTCAAATGCAGCAAGGAAGAGCTGGCGGGCATCGACAGCGCCGATATCGTCAGCGTCCGCACAAACAGCTACGGCGCCGAGGTGATGGTGAGCGACCGTGAGGCGGCTGCACGCAGGTACGACGGCGCTATCATCGACCCTGCTTCTTTGGACGATATAATGCTTTTCTACGTGCATAAGGGCGCAAAGGAGTGGTGGTGATGAAGCTGTTCAAATCGCTGATATTTCGGGAGCTGAAGATATCAAAGCGGCATTATGTCGTCCGCATTTTGCTGATGGTGAGCTTTGCGGCATTGCTGATGCTTGCGGTGTTTGTGGCGTGGAAAGAGGATATTGCAAATGCCCCGGGCTCGGGAGACTCGGAGATGATAGAGACTTCCATCGCCATGTTCGGTATGATGTTCGGACTGCTTAGTGCTATTTTGGCGGGGTATGATACCGACGTGCTCAAGTCCGACGTGAACTGCGGCTGGAAACGGTATTCCTATGCTTTGCCTGTCACGGCTAAGGATAAGGCGCTGGCGCATTATTCCGTCAAGGGTGCTGCCATGCTTGTGGGCGGCATTCTTTGCGGGATATTTGCGGCGGTCATCGAAGCTCCTATGGGGCAGCAGCTTGTGGCAGGCACGGTAAATACTTACCTTGTGACGCTGGACGCTTTGCTGCTGGCGGGGCTGTTTCGTGAGCTGCTTATGGCGGCGGGTCTGACGGAAAAGCAGGCAAGGCTGCCGGGTATGCTGTTTAACCTCCTTTTGGCAGGCGCCTTTTTCCTTTGGCTGTATATATCCTACTTCGACAAGTTTCTGGAAAATGTCAACGACATGGTGGAAAACGGTGAAAATCTCTCAATGGAAGCTGCCGCAGGTATTTTGGATACAGCGAAGAGCTTGTCATTTATACCGTTTATAGTACTGATATTATTGGCGGTATGCTCATTCTTTGCGTCAGCCAAAGCCCAGGAAAGGAGAGAGCCGTGATGACGGGGCTTATCTACAAGGAGTGGCGGCAGAACAGGCTGTACATTATTCTCACGGCGGTCTGCGGCGCAGCTGCGGTCTTTATCCCGATACCCTTGATACTGACGGGCGGCGATGGACTGCAGGCGCTTGCAGGGGAGAAGGGCATGATCGTCCGTGTAGTTGCCCTGCTGCTGGGCTTTTTGGGCGTGGGGGCATTGCAGAGTCTTGCGCTCAGGGGCGACGAACGCAAGGGGTGGGGTATTTTTATCGCTTCTTCCCCCGAGACGGAAAAGGGGTTCCTCCGCATAAAATATGAGATGATCTTTGCAATGAGCGTGCTTGCGGTGTCGGGGTGCCTGTTTTTTGAGCAGCTTTTGGGGGCTGTCGTATTTGATATAACGGGAGAAGCGCTGCCCGACCTCAGCGGGGTATACGTTGCTTTAGTGTTTTTGCAGATATTTCTGCGGGCTTTGGATATTCCTTTCATTATCCGATTTGGCGACAAGCGGGGCAGCATGATCAAAGCGATCATTGTCGTGGTGCTGTTTATACTGTTTACGGCGGCGGTGATGATAGATCCCAAGGATATTGGTGAGGCGCTGATAAACGTCTTGAAAAACGGGTTTGACGGGGACGGTATTTTGTTGGCGCTCGGTCTGCTCCCGTTCGCTGCTTTGGCTGCGTACTTCCTTTCCTATCTCATCTCCTGCCGCATTTACATGAAGGGGGTGGAGCAGTATGACAAATAAATCGGTGAATGTAAAGCGGCTGGGCATTTACCTGCTTGTTGTGTTTGCCGCTTCTTTGACACTGCTCCTGTTTTACAAGCCTGTAGGCGAGTCACTGACTGCGTTTTTCCTTGTGCAGCAGCTGTTCTGCTGGTCGCCTGCGATTGCCTGCATCGTCACAAGAGCCGTCACAAAAGAGGGATTTCGGGATATGAAGCTGCATTTGCGGCTGAAAGGAAATCTGCGGTATTATCTTCTCGCCTTTGCGCTGCCTGTTGTGTTTGTGCCGATAACGGAGGTGCTGCCTGTGGTGCTGAACGGGCACGGCGAATGGCTGAGCGGGTTGACTTGGGCAAATGTCGGTGCTGACCTATTGCAGCTTGGCTCGGCGGCGGTGGTGGGCAGTATCGGACTGCTTGGCGAGGAGCTGGGCTGGCGTGGGTACATGAATCAGCGCATGGAGCCGCTGCTGGGTACGATAGGGACCTGTGCGGCAGGAGGCGTTATCTGGGGGCTGTGGCACTTCCCTAACGATATACTGAACTGGCTGAACGGCTATGTCAGCTTTCCCGCTGCGCTGCAGAACTGCCTTGAACGTATGGCGGTGCTGGTCCTGCTGAGCGTTTTGCTTATGTGGGTCACCAGGAAAACGGGTTCGGTGTGGCCTGCCGTTATACTGCATTTTACCTATAACAGCGCCATCAGCCTGACGAGGAGTATGCTTGCTGCGGGCGGTATGACGGAGGGATATGAGCAGGGTGGCGAAGCACTCGTCGCTTATGTCTGCGAATTTGCTCCGCTGGTCATTTTGGCGGCGATATTCGGGGTTTTATTGCTTCGGGATAATAAGAAAGAAAAAATGCTCTCGGCATGATACCGAGAGCGTTTCAGTCTGTAGAAAAACACCGGAAGGAAGGGGAGGCTTGGAGGGGGAACCATCAGGGTTCCCCCTCCAAATAGCAATCAAAGCCGCTCGCAGAGCGGCAAAAATCGAGGAAGCCCGCAAAGCGGGCTGACCGATTTTTAGGCAGCTTGGCGGAAGATCCGACCGCAGGGAGGGTTTTCACCAAGCTGAAATGCTCTCGGCATGATACCGAGAGCGTTTTTGTTTATCTGAACCATTCCTGCGGGAGGGAAAGCGTCTGCGTCTCGCCGTCCAAGAGGTAGCTTATAAGGTGAGCGTCCCAATCCACCCGCACCTGCTCCGCTTCCTGCAAATGCAGCAGCTCACGGTAAGTCTCACGCTGTGCGTCCGTGTAGGAGCTTGGGTCGTCGGAGGTCAGCAGCACTCCGCCAAGCAGGGCGTTTACCTGTGCTAAAAGCCGCTTCTGCTCCGCTGTAAGGCTGAGGTTTTCCTCACGGAGGAAGAATACGTCGGGGTCGCTGAGGTAGGCTCTGCCGTTGAGCTGGCGGCGGAATACGGTGTTTTCTATGGCTTGCTTGGTGGACACACGCTCACGGTGGATAATGCGCATGAGCGGCTTGTCGTCCCAGTCAAGACCTACGTCGCAGCTCACTCTGCAATAGTCCACTCTGCCGAAGGCGGGCATTACGGGAACGCCGCAGCCCAGTATCAGCTTATTGCCGCAAACCTCACGAAGAAAGTCCATTGCCCGTATCATGCGCCCTGCACGGCTTTCGGTTTCGGTGCCGAAGGGAGCGGCGCCGTAGAGGAAGTCCAGCTTCACAAGGTCGAAGCCCCACTCGTTCAGCACTCTGTCGAATACCTTTCTCAGGTAGTCCATAACCTCGGGATTGTCGATGTCAAGGGAGCAGAAGCCGCCCCAGTTGCTGCCGCAGCTCCAGGGCTTGCCGTTTACCTGAAGCAGCCAGTCGGGGTGCTCGGTCATAAGCGCAGAGCCGTTCCTGCATACGAAGGGGGCAAGCCACAGGCCTGCAATAAAGCCTGCTTCGTGTATCTCGTCGGCAAGGGATTTCAGTCCGTCGGGGAATTTCTTCTCGTCGGGTACCAGCCAGTCGCCCACCGCAGGCTCCCAGCCGTCGTCTATCTGGAACAGGTCGCCTTTTGCAAGTAAAGTCTTGCAGCCGTTCAGGTCAGTCCTGATAGTCTCCTCGGTGATGTTTTCGTAGCGGTTGTACCAGCTTGAGTAGCCGCGGAGAGGCTTTGCATCTGCGTGAACATTCATGGCGCTGAACCAGCCGTCGAACACCTCGTCCTCGGTGCCCTCGGCAAAGTAAAGGTCGAAGGCATGGAAATCGCCGCCGCACTTTACTCCTGAGCAGTCACGGACTATGCCCAGCTGTCCCCTGTCACTGTCGTAGGTGAACATGGTGTAGCCGTTTTTCTCGTCGGTGGAGGCTATCAGGCGGTATTTGTCGCCCCTGCGGAAATAGCACCAGGAAAAGCCGTGGGTTATTCCCTTTTTGTGGGGGTAGTTTACGAAGTGGTAATCGCCGTAGCGGTCAAGCCCGAATTTGTTTATCATGAACTGAGGAAGTCCGTTCAGTCCCCTTATCCTGCCCTTTTTGCCGTATTCGGGGCAGTTGGTCCAGGTCTGGTAGCCGTTCATGAATATTTTTTCGTCGTCCTGTACGGACAGGTCAAGCAGCGCCTTGACCTTTTTTATCTTGCCCTCGGGCAGGTCGCAGGCTACAGTAAGCGCTCCCTTTCCCTCGGGGATTTCGGACTGACCCTCTAAGGTTTTTACGCCCTCGTCAGTATCTACCGTTATCTGCCAATCAAGCATTTTCCGTTACCTCCTGCTGTTCCTTCTGAGCTTTAAGGGTCTCCGCTATCTCCTGTACCTTCTTGTCGGTGAGCTTGAACTTCAGTGCGAAGAAGATGAATGCTACGGCAAGTCCAAGTATGGGCAGTATGGTCATAAGCAGGCGAAGTCCGAGAATGGTGTCGGCGCTCTGGGCAACTATCTCCTCAGTCTCGGAGGTGTCGCCTACCAAGCCTATAAGGTCAAGTCCGATACCTGTGATAAAAACTGCAATACCTGATGCAGCCTTTACCACGAAGGTCTGCATGGAGAAGATGACGCTTTCCTCACGTCTGCCCGTTTTCATCTGACCGTAGTCCACCGAGCCGGACAGGAATACGGTGGTGAGGACGGTAAGTATGCCGTTTGCCATAAACACAAGTGCGCCGCAGACGCAGAGGAGTATCATGTTGGAGCTGAGTCCGAGAAGGCATACGCCAAGTATCAGACCGTAGCCCGTGATAGCCATTGTAAGGGCTATCTTGAAAAGGGTGGTATTGCTGAGCTTTTTGTGGAGCAGGGGATATACCACCATCATGCCCAGTATCTGGCACACGCCGCCTACCATTGTAAAGAGGGTGTAGTTGCCCATCCAGCCTGTGCCGCCCACGTCGTATTTGAAGAAGTAGATTATCAGATTAGAGGTGAGGTACAGGGAGCCGTTTACCAGCAGAATTGCCAGAACGGTTATCAAAGCCTGGTCGTTGCTGAACAAAGCCTTGAACATCTGTCCAACGGTGGAGGTCTCGACCTTTTCAAGGCGCTGCTCCTTTACCTTGAAGCAGCAGAAAACCTCTGTCACGATAAACAGAACTGCCACGATAAGAGCTACCAAGCCGAAGCCTGTGCGCTCATCGCCGCCGCCGAGGGCATTTACCATAAGGAGCGTTCCCACTTGGATAATGGCGGAGCCTATGCCTGCGCAGGTACGTCCTACCACCGAAAGATTTTCTCTGTCCTTGGGCATTTCGGTAACGGCGGGTATCATGGACCAGTAGGGAATGTCCATCATGGTGTAGGTGGTTCCCCATACTATGTAGATAACGGCAAAGTACACCATCATGCCGCTTTCGTCCAAGTTGGGCGCCGCAAACAGTGCGTAGAGGACGACGGCGTTAAGCACGGTGCCGCTGAACAGCCACGGACGGAAGCGTCCCCAGCGGGTGCGGGTCTTTGCCACCAGAATCCCCATAAAGGGGTCGTTCAGTGCGTCAAAGACACGGGCTATCATCAGGATAAGTCCCACAAAGGTTGCGGACAAGCCTAAAATGTCCTGATAGAAGTACATTACATAAGAGGCGGACAGGGCGTAGACCATGTCCTTTCCTATTGCGCCTATACCAAAGGCGGCGGTCTGGGATTTGGTCAGTTTCATGTTAATCTCTCTCCTTTTTTATGGTAAATTCTATTTTTACGGGTTCAACTCCTGCTGCTGAAATCGTCAGAGCTGCCGTGCCCTCCTTTCCGACGGTTCGTATGTAGGCGCCTGCGCTGCCGCCTTCAAGGGTCACTGCGGCGGGACCGACGATCATCGCTTCGCCTGTTGCCGTCAGGGTGACGGGGAGCTGTGCATAAGGGGCAAGGTTGCCGTATTCGTCCAGCAGACGTATGCGTACTGCCGCCATGTCGTACACCTCGCCCTCGGTGAGGGAGGTGTGGCTGGGCTTTGCTTCAAGGTGCAGCTTTGCGGAGGGGCATTTGGTGACGGAAGCCACCGTCTTGCCGCCCTTTACTGCGTCAAAGCGCCATACCGTGGATTCGCCGCCCCAGTTGCCCACATACTTTCCGTAAAGGTCGTAGCCGTCCTGAAAGCTCATTTTGTAGCGCACCATGCACCAAGCCATGCGGAGCTTATCTTTCAGGGGCATATTTGCAAGCCCGTGCTTCCCTGCCGATAAAAGGCATTTTCTCAGGGTGTCGGCTTTCTTCTTGGGGAAGCCCTCCTTTGTTTCCAGAAGCTCGCCTATGGTGTCCTCTACGGCTATGGGAGCGTGTTTAAGGGACTTCCAGCCTGTGGGACGGAGCTTGGTGACAAAATCTCCGTTTTTGTAGAGGGCAATTTCGTCGGCGTTGGTGAAGGCGTATATCTTGCCTATCTGTCCGCCGGGGTAGTCGCCTATGTCCATGGAGGCTCCTACCTCAAGGACGGGAAACTCCTCGCCCTGAGCGGCGTAGAAGGCAGCCGCAAGCTTGGGGTTGCGGAAGGCGTCCATTACGCCGTGGTAGCATATCCTGTCCCCTGAGCCGAAATCCTTGTGGGTGGGATAGTCGAACATACACCAGCTATAGAAGCCAACGTGTCCGCCGTCGGACATTGCGGCGTCAAGCACTCTTGCGTGGCGCAGGGCGTGCTCCTGTCTGTGCGCCCATGTGTCGTAGGATTTGGTGGGGTACATGTGACCGTTGCACTCGGAAATCAGCAGAGGCTTGCTCATGTCGGCAGTAACGTCCTTTTTCTGTCTTGCTCCCGCATTGTCGCCCGTGTGGGAGAAGTCGTTGAAGGCGTACACGTCCTCCAAGAGATGGCTTTTTTCAAGGTAGCGCACGCCGCTGGTTGCACGGCTGGGGTCGAGGTCGTGGGCAATGGCGTTGGTTTTGGTGTAGAATGGGTCGTCGTCAAGGCTCTCGTTTATCCGCACGCCCCAGAGGATAATGCTGGGGTGATTGCGGTACTGGAGTATCATTTCACGGAGGTTTTCGCAGGCTTGCTCCTTCCACTGCTCGTCGCCTATATGCTGCCAGCCCGGCAGCTCGGTGAATACCAGCAAGCCCTGTCTGTCGCATTCGTCAATGAAATAGCGGCTTTGAGGGTAGTGGCTGGTGCGGACGGTGTTGCACTGAAGCTCGTGCCTGATTATGCGGGCGTCCTCCCGCTGTAACTTTTCGGGAACGGCGTAGCCCGCATAGGGGTAGGATTGGTGGCGGTTTATGCCGCGGAGAAACAGCTTTTTGCCGTTGAGGTAGAAGCCGTCGTTTCTGAACTCTGCGGTGCGGAAGCCGAAGACGGTTTCGGCGGTGTCACCGTCTTTGCCGTTTTCTGTGAGCGTTACACGGCAGGTATACAAGTTGGGAGCATCGGTGTCCCACGGCTTGGCGTCGGGGACTTCGAGGGTCAGCTCTGCCGCTTCGCTTGTACGGCTTGCAGCAACTGCGCCGTCAGGGGAGATTATGTCGAAGCGCAGCAAATCGCCTGCCGACAAATTCGCCTGACAGGATATTTTTGCAGTATTTAAACTCGGAGTATATACAAAAACATCGGATATGTATTTCTGCGGGCGTATGTCAAGCCACACGTCACGGTAAAGTCCGCCGTAGGTCAGGTAGTCTATCACGAAGCCGAAGGGCGGTACTGCGGGGTTTTCCGTGGTGTCTAACTTTACTGCAAGAAGATTTTCGCCCTGCTTCACCGTGTCGGTCAGCTCCACACGGAAACAGGTGTAGCCGCAGCGGTGGGCGGCAAGCTCCTGTCCGTTCATATAAACCGTGGCGATATGAGCAGCGCCGTCGAATTGCAGAAAAATGCGCTTGCCCTCCGAATTTTCGGGTAGGGTAAGGCGCTTGCGGTAACCGCAGACCGTTTCATAATCCGACGGGTCGGCATAGTGCAGGGGCAGCTCCTTTACCGTGTGGGGCAGGCGGACCTGCTCGGGGTCGCCTTTGCCCTGCAAAAAATCCTCCGTCCAACGGTAGGTAAATTCCCAGTCGTTGTTTAACCTTATCACGATTTTTTCTCCCTCATTTTCATTTTTGTTTCTTGGATTATTATACAATTTTGGTGGGCGGTGTTCAAGATGTGTTTTTACCAATTATTTTGGGGGTTATTTGTGCAATTCAAGGGTTTTGCGGTGCCGTGGCAGTGCTTTACAAAAGTAAAGTGCAGCGGCGTTTACCGCTGCACTTTTTTACGGGTCATTCTTTATAAGCTCAAGCAGCCTTTTCTCCACGTCTCTCATGGTATCGGGAGTAAAGCCGTGCCCCTCGCCGTCGTATACCACTAACTCTGCGTTGGGGTAGGTCTCGTTTGCTCTGCGGCTGTAGCTGATAGGGACTATGGGGTCGTCCGTGCCGTGAAAGAGAAGGACGGGGTTTTTGTATTCCGCCATGTTTGCGTAAATATCCAGCTCCCGCAGGGTGAGGACAAAGCCTCTGCCCAATTTCACGCCCCAGAAATCTATCGTCTCGGGTATGCTTTCGGGAGTCGGGTAGCGGCTGACGGGGTAATTTGTGTCGTTCCAGTTGTCCGGGATACAGAAGGCGGGAAAGAGCAGCGCCATTCCCTTTATCTCCTCTCCCCGCTCCTCTGCCGCCATTGCGGACACCATGCCGCCCTGACTGCCGCCGCAGAGGTACAGGCTGCCGTTCCAGCCCTGTATTCTCTTTGCGTAGTCGATAAGTGCGGACAGGTCCTCTTTTTCGGTAAAGAGGGTCATGTTGGTGGTGCCGAAGCCGCTGGGGTCACGTCCGCCGCTGCCGCAGAAAGTAAAGGTCAGAGAGGCTATGCCGTTTTCCATCAGGTATTTTGCAGAATCCCTGAAATCGTCCTTATAGCCGTTGTAGCCGTGGCTGAATATCACCAGCGGGAAGCTTGACCCTTCGGGTATGTAAGCATCGCCGTAAACCGTCCTGCCGTGGTGCTCCACCTGAATTGCGGTCACGCCTGACTGAAGCTCCATTTTATCCTCCTCCTTTTCATTTTCATTGCAGGCAGACAGGCAAAGGCTCACTGTCAGAGCAAGCGCCGTGCAGACTGCCCATTTTGTTTTTTTCATAAGCGCGATCTCCCTTTACTTTATCACGAAGCCTGCGGGAAGCTTCCATGAGGAATTGGAATAGTAGAAGGTCACGCTGTCCATGAGAAATTCGCCCTCGTAATACATACAGGAGGAGCTGCCGCCGTCAAGGTTTGCCGCATTTACCGCTCCGTAGGACATCATGACGTTGATAAGGTCGAAGGCGGAGGCGCCGGTGTGACCGTTTTTGCCCCTTCCGTCGGTGACAAGGAGCAGAAGCGAACCGTCGGCTCTCTGTCCTATCGCCGTGCGGGGGTTCAGACCGCTTCCCGTGCCGCTCATTTCTCTCGGCTCTCCGTTTATTATAAGCTGGACAAAGTGGTTGCTGGCGTCGCTGCTCTCCTCCTGAAAGGTAACGGCGTCCCTTATGCCCTTTTCCTTCACCATCTCCTCCACGTCTCTTGGCGTCATCGAGGAAAGAGGTATTATCTGAAGTATATGGTCGTTGGTCAGTCCGATAAGCACAAGTCCCGGCCATGACTGCGGCTCGTTCTTCTGTATCTCGCCGTTGGACACCACCACTCCGAAGGGCGCTCCGCCTCCGTTGTTGGTGGAGTTGTAAAGTCCGCCGTTTATGCCGCCGATGGCTCCCGCAGACTCCACCAGCTTATCCAGAGACACGCCCTGATTGGTCCACGGGTAAACGGTGGCGACGCTGAGCCGTGAGGGGTCCTTCAGGTACAGCATCGTTGCATAGAAGGTGGAGCCCTTTACCTCAAATATCTCGATGTCTCCCCACTCCTGTTCCTCCTCGGACAGGTCGATGCTGCCGGTGCCGCCTACGTCTATAAGCCCGCTGTCCACCTCCTCGTTGAAATCCGCCATGGAATTTTCGTTGACGATAGCCTGTATCTTTTCGTCCGACAGAAACAGCGACGGTATGAATTTGAGCTGTCCCGTTTCAAGGAAGGTGGTGACAAGCCTGCTTTGCAGGTCGGGGAAGGAGTCGGAGCACATCATGTTGAGCGATACCGCCAATATGACCACTAACGTTGCAACGGCGGTAAATATGAAGGCAAGACCGTAAAGCACATATTTGCCTATGGTGCGCAGGGGAGATCTGCGCTTTAAGTGACTGCCGCCCTTCGACGGCTTTTCGGCTTTGCCTGAGCCGCCCTTCTTTCCTGCGCCTGCGGCAGTCTCGCCGTCCTCCCGCTCCGCTAATGCTGTCTGACCTTTTTCTTTGCTGCTGTTCATTGGTTAGGTTTCCTTTCCCTGCATGATTATCAAAATAGCTTTCGGCGGCTCAGCTCATATCGGCGAGCTTCCATACCGGATTGTCAACGCCGTCGTCGGTGTCGTCGTATTTGACGAAATACAGCCTGTTTTCCATTGTATCGGGCACAAGAGAGTAAAGAACATACATATCCTTCACAAGGAAAATGTCTACATAAAAGCTGTTTTCCGAGAGATAGGTGAAGTTTGACGCCCTTTCCTCGGAGAAAGGAGGATTGCCCAGATAGTGAATGCTGACAAAATTGACGTCGTAGCTGGTCGCCCATTTCCTTGCACCCTCATACGAGGGAGAGCCTTTGATAAGGTCTTTGCTGATATTGTAAAAGCCGTAGGATTCTCCCGGCAGGTCCAGAGTCATAAAGAGGCTCCACCTTTTTGCGATCTCCAGCACGTCCACCTCTGCCGCGATTTCCTCCGGAATATCGGCAAGCCCGTTTGATTCGGTCAGGTCAAAGGAGGTCTCCTCCCTGTCATACTCCACCGTATTCCCGAAGAGATCCTTTATCACCATGTCGGCGTCCTTTTTGACGACGGCGACGCAGTAATCGTAATATTCAGGCACGGTGGGGTCGAAGGCTCTTATATTGTCAAGGGAAACGTTTTCCACACGTTCACGGGCTTCATCGGGCACCGGTCTGCCGTCAACGGTTATGCTGTAATTCCCCGGAGCCTTGAAGGAGAAGTATGTAAGATCGAGACTGCTTCCGCCCTCGTAGGATACGGTGTTGCCGAAAAGGTCGGATATCTTCACCTCGGGACGTGTGAGACAGCGTATGTCGTGGCGTATCATTTCGTCGGAGATGGCTTCTCCCGTGTGCAGAGCGCCGTCCACCGTGACTTTGAGCGTTCTGGGCAGGGTGAGAGAGTAATCGTATAAAACCGTCTTTATGTTCGAGCCTGAAATGTTATATTCCGCCTGCTGTCCGTCCTTGTCCGTTATGGAAACGGACGGCGGGAGAAACAAGCCCTCTATCTTATAGCCGGAGGCTTCGCCGTTTACGGTATCACGGTCCTCCACGCCAAGCTGTACGCCGTTGACCGTCACGATGAAATCGTAGGGCGCGTCGATGGTGTAGCTGTGAGTTCCTATCAGCAGAGTTACGTCCTTCAGCGCCCAGTCCGCAATGTTCAGTATGAATATCTTCGTCCTGTCCTCGCTTTGCTTTTGCAGAGTGACCTCGGCAACGGTGTATTCGCCGCTCACTATGTTGTATGTCTGCTCGGTCTCGGTGGCGCTGCCTGCCTTGAGGGAGTATGTGACCCCTTCGGCGGCAAAAAGCTCTGCGTAAAAGGTTTTTATGTCGATGTCCTGCTCGAATTTCCCTGTTTCGCTCTCCGACAGCGGGTATTTGTCCCAGATCGTGCCGTCGGAGGCGGCACTTCGGAAGGTTTCTATCTGCGCCTCCACCACCCTTTCAGGCAGGGAGTCTCTGTATTCCCCCAGAGTCATGCGGACGTATATTATCGCCGCAGCTGCGAGAATTACCATAAGACCGAGAAATATAAGATAAACGAATTTGAATTTTACTGCGAATTTTTTTCTCATTTGAGTGAATGTACCTTTCCGCGCATCAGCGCCGATTTTAGCTGCCGCAGGTGCGGGTCAGTCCTCCTTTTCGCTTTTGCGGTTTTCCCTGAATACCCAGCCATGCTGTATCCTGAAGCTGAAAAAGAACAGTACGGTGTCCACAAGCATCTTCACCAGCGTCTGAAGCTCGGGAGAGGTTATGCCGAGAGCGGTCTTTATCAGCCATATAAGGACGCCGGACACGGTTATCTGACATACTGCCAGCACGATATATCTGATCATCGTGCGGCTGCCCATTCTGCCGCCGAAAACCGTTTTGGCGTTGATGGTATAGTTCAGCAGCGAGGACAGGACCCTTGCTGTCACAATGGATACGGCGTGCGCCGCAGGTCCTGCAAGCGCCGCGCCGATGATACGCAGGCACAGGTAATAAAAAAGAGAGTCCGCAAGGGCTGAGGATATGGAGCTGAGGACAAACAGCAGTATCATCGAATATATCCTCAGGCTGTCCCTTATCGGTCGGAAATGCGAGGAAGCGTTGTCGTCTATGTATACGGTGGTGATGGTCTTTTCAAGGTAGGGTATCTTTTTCTGCTTCATGAGAAAAAGCATACGGGTCTCGTACTCGTATCTGTCGCCCTTCGCCTGCGCAAGGTCGGGTATGTATCCGCTCGGAACGGCACGCAGTCCCGTTTGCGTGTCGTTTATCTTCATGCCGATAAACAGGCGGAACAGCAGTGATGAAAATCTGTTGCCGTAGCGGCTCCTCTTAGGCACCATAGGGTCGGAAAAATCACGGCTGCCGAGTATCACCTTTCCCGTCTCCCTCATCTCCTCCGCAACGGCGGCGATATCCTTCGGGAGATGCTGTCCGTCCGCATCTGCGGTCACTGCGCCCGCAAAACCGCTGCGGTTTTCGGAAAAAAATGAAAATGCGGTCTTCAGCGCCGCTCCCTTGCCCCGATTGACCTCGTGGCGCAGCACGGTGCAGCCCAGCTTCTCGGCTTGGTCAAAAAAGGCGGCGTATTCGTCTCCTCCTCCGTCGTCCACCACGATGATATCGCCGAAGCCCGCCGCAAGTATGCCCTGTAGCGTGTTTATCAGCTTGCCGTCGGGCTTATAGGACGGTATTATTACCGATATGTCAGAAAAATTGCTTTCCATCTATGTATCTGTTCGCTTTCCTTTTCACTTTAAGTCCCGCCGTCTTGCGGGCATTCCAATTTATTATATCACTAACATTCTGCTTTTTCAAGTAAAAATTGCATTTTTTTACGTTTTTTGGCGTTTTATGTAAATTATGCTGAAAAGGCGGTCCCGCCGCCCTTTCCTGCGGCGGTGAGGGAGGAAATTTCAGGAAGGGACAGGTAAGGCAAAAAATTGAAAAAAATTATAGACAAAATGTCGTTTTTGTGTTATTATTAAAAAGGCGGACGCGGCTCCGCAGTCACAAAATCATATACCCAAAAAGAGAAGAGAAATGAGCAGATTATATATTTGCATGTATCACTATACCAGAGATCTGAAGCACAGCAGATACCCGCAGATCAAGGGGCTGGACACCGCTCTGTTCCGCCGCCAGCTCGAATTCATGAAAAGCAATTTCAATGCGGTGACCATGGAACAGGTCACGGACGCTGCCGAGGGAAGGTCTGAGCTTCCCGAAAATGCGCTGCTGCTGACCTTCGACGACGGCTATGCGGATAACTACGCCTTTGCTCTCCCCCTTCTGGAAGAATTTCATGTTCAGGGCTCTTTTTTTATTCCGGGCAAAACCTTTGCCGAGCATAAGCTGCTGGACGTAAACAAAATACACTACATTCTGGCAAGCGCAGATATTTACGAGCTGACGGAGGACGTGAAGAAGCAGATGGACCGTTATCGGGGAGCCGAGTATGACTACCCTGCCACGGAGGAACTGTTCAGCGAGTATGCGGTCGCCAACCGCTTTGACGCAAAGGAAACCGTCTTTGTAAAGAGAATGCTCCAGACGGCGCTTCCCGAAAGGCTGAGAAATACCATTTCAAGCGAGCTTTTTGAAAAGTATGTGGGAGTTGCGGAGGAGCAGCTCGCCTACGAGCTTTATATGACGGAGGACCAGATACGCACCATGAAGCGGCACGGTATGTTTATCGGCGTTCACGGGTACGATCATTACTGGCTGGGAAACCTGCCACCGGAGCAGATGAAGCGGGATATTTCCAAGGGGCTGGAGGCTCTGGACGAGTTCATAGACAGGAAACGCTGGGTCATGAATTATCCTTACGGCAATTATGATCGGGACGTGCTGGAATATGTAAGGAGCGAGGGCGCCTGTCTGGGGCTTACCACCGCAGTGAGAGCCGCAGAGATAGGAAAGGATAACGCCCTTGAGCTGCCGAGGCTGGACTGCAACGATTTCCCGCCCGTAAGTGAAAGCTATAAGGAGAAATAACAGCAATGAGCCGCTACGATGAAGTGTACGAGATACGGCTGGCACGAAAAGACGATATTCCCGTTATCATGGAGTTTATAGATACATACTGGAAAAAGGGACATATACTTGCTGAAAACAGGGAGTTTTTCGAGTATGAGTTTTTGGAGGAGGACGGGACGGTAAACTTTGCCCTTGCGATAAAGAGGGAAACGGGGAGTCTGGAGGGTATACAGGGCTTTCTGAAAGCCTCTGAGGGCAAGACCGGCACGGATATATGGGGCAGCCTGTGGAAGGTGAAGGACGGGAATATGCCGTTTCTCGGCATGGAGCTTACGCTCAGAATGAACCGACTGTGCGAGTGCAAACACAGCCTGGGCGTGGGACTGAATCCTAATACGGCAGTGCCACTGATCAAAAGAATGCACCACCGTGTGATGGGCAAGCTGAAGCAGTACTATTTTTTGGGGAACTGCAAGGAGTTTAGGATCGCCGAGATCGTGCATTTTCCGGAGCAGTGCGGCAAGCCGGTTGAAAATGTGGACGTGCGGAAGATAAATTCCATAGAGGAGCTGCAGGAAGGGTTTGATTTTGCAAAGTGTAAGGAGATCGTTCCCTGCAAGGACGCATATTATATAGGCAAGCGGTTTTTCAGGCACCCGATATATCACTATGACACCTACGGAATATTTTCGGGAGAGCGCATAGAGGCTTTCTTTGTGGTAAGAGAGGAGGAAGTCTTCGGCAGAAAGGCGCTTCGTATCGTGGACTTTCTGGGCGAGCAAAAGCGCTTCGGGAAGCTGTATCTGTTTTTCTGCGGTCTGGTGCGGGAAAAGGAGTACGAATATATCGACTTTTACTGCGAGGGCTTTGAGGAGGCTTATATCCTGGACGCAGGCTTTGTGCTGAGGACTGAGAATGACGGCAATATCATTCCCAATTATTTTCACCCCTTTGAGCGGAGAAACATAGAGATATATACTCATGCGTCCGTTGAGGGGGCGCTTTTCTTCAAAGCGGACGCAGATCAGGATCGGCCGAATTAGAGGACTTACAGCCACGGTAAATTGCACTTAAAGTGTGATAATAAATCATTACGGAGGAAATATCATGTCTAATCTGGAAATCTACAATAACGCTTTCAAGGAAGCGTTCGGAGTTGAAGAAGGCGCCCTTGCAGGGCTGGAATACCAAGCTATCCCCGAATGGGACAGCGTAGGTCACATGAACCTTGTCGCAGCTCTCGAGGACGGCTTTGATATCATGATGGAGACAGACGACATCATTGATTTCAGCTCATACGAAAAGGGCAAGGAAATTCTCGCCAAGTATGAGGTGACCGTGTGACAGGTTCCTGCGCTGCTGCGCCTGCGGCTTTTCGCCGCAAAGCGCATCGGCGCACGTTATTATTTCAGAACAGGGAGAAAAACTATGCTGTCAGGTAAAATTGCTGTGATCACGGGGGCTGCCGGAGGTATCGGGCGTGCCTGCTTAGACCTTTTTTGCGAGAACCGTGCGGAGGTCTATGCCTTTGTAAGGGAGGAACGTCCCGATCTCACGGAGCATATATCGCAATTGACGGCTCAGGGAGCTGCCGTTCACGTCATTGAATGCGACATCGGCAGCGAAGCAAGCATAAAGGAGGCTGTCAGAGCCCTTACCAAGAATACAAAGACCGTTGATATCCTTGTCAACAACGCAGGCATGGTGCTGGAATACACGCCGTACCAGATGACGCCCATCGACAAGATAAGACGGGTCTTTGAAGTGAATTTCTTTGGTCAGACTGTGCTTACCCAGTATATCGCCAGAATGATGTCAAGGAACAAGAGCGGAAGCATCGTGAACGTTTCCTCCGTTTCAGCCATTCTCGGGTCGCCCGGCAATTTTGAATATGCTTCAAGCAAAGCGGCAATGATAGGTTCGACAAAGGAATCCGCCATCGAGCTGGGAGAATACGGCATAAGGGTAAACGCCGTTGCGCCCGGTATCACCAAGACAAAAATGGTGGACGAAAATATGGTCGAACAAATTCATGAGAATACACTGAACCACTGCATCATGAAACGGGACGCAGAGCCGAGAGAGATAGCAAATGCAATTCTGTTCTTAGCGTCGGATATGTCCAGCTTTGTCACGGGTCAGGTTTTAAGAGTAGATGGAGGTTTGTACTGATGGTCGATGCTTCTGTTGCGGAAAAATGCAGAAATGCAGCCAAGGAAATGCGGATAGACGCTATCCGTGCAATGTATGCCGGCGGAAAAACAGGCACCCATATCGGCGGGACGCTTTCGGCGATGGATATAATGGCGGCGCTGTATGTCGGCGTTATGAATATCAGTAAGGAGAAGCTCCAAAGTGACGACCGAGACAGGTTCATACTCAGCAAGGGGCACTGCTCGCTGGCGCAGTATGCGGCGCTGAAGCAGATAGGCGCGATCACCGACGAGGAGCTGATGACCTTCAAGCAGAGCGGTACAAGACTGTATGCACATTCCACCCGTGACAGGGATATAGGCGTAGAGTTTTCCACCGGCAGCCTCGGTCAGGGGATATGTCTGGCGGTAGGCGTTGCGATGGCACTGAAAAAGAAGGGTAATCCTGCAAGAGTGTTCGTCCTGTTAGGTGACGGAGAATGCAACGAGGGCTCCGTGTGGGAGGCGCTGGCGTCTGCCTCGCACTTTAAGCTGGACAATCTGACCGTCATCGTGGACCGCAACCGCCTGCAGCATGACGGATTTACCGAGGAGATACTTTCCATGGGGGACCTTGCGGAAAAGATATCCGCCTTCGGTCCGGATACGAAAACGGTGGACGGGCACGACATGGAGGCCCTGCTGACCGCATTGGAATACAGAAGCGAAAAGCCTGTGGCTATCGTTGCGGATACGGTAAAGGGCAAGGGCGTATCCTTCATGGAAAACAGCCCAAGCTGGCACAGCGGAAGGCTGAACGAAAGTCAGTTCAATACGGCTATTGCGGAAATGGAAGGCGCATAATGAGTTATTTTACACCTGCTAATATCAGAATGTGGTCAAGGCTGGGTTCCTGCGGCGCTCACGCCATGGCGATGGGTTATCTGGCGGAAAACGACAAGAGCATTATAGCGATGGAAGCCGATCTGGGCGTTCATGCAGGTCTTGACAGGTTTCGGAGAAGCTATCCCGAAAATTACGTCAACGTGGGTATCTCGGAGCAGAATATGATAGCCGTTGCAGCAGGAATGGCAAGCGAGGGCTATAAGGTCTTTGCCTCCACCTTCGCCTCCTTTGCATCGGCAAGACCTCTCGATCAGATCAGAGTCAATATGGGATATATGCAGCTTCCTGTAAAGCTGATGGGACTTACCGCAGGACTCAGCGCCGGATTTTTAGGCGCCACCCATCTCGGAACGGAGGATATGGCGATAATACGCTCCATACCAAACATAACGATACTGTCCCCCGCCGATTCCACCGAAACGGTAAAGGCGGTCCTTGCCGCTGCCGAATCGGATAAGCCGGTTTATATCAGACTGACCGGCACCATGGGCTCCCCCGTCGTATACAAGGAGGACTACGACTATCGTATAGGCAAGGGAATAAAGCTGCGGGACGGAATCGACGTGGCAATTATCGCTACGGGAACGATGGTGGCGGAATCCCTGAAGGCGGCTGAAGCCCTGTCGGAACAGGGGATAAGCGCTTCCGTCATTGATATTCACACAATAAGACCGCTGGACGGCGAAATGATAAGGCAATGCCTTGACTGCAAGCTTATTGTCACCGCCGAGGAGCACAGCGTAACAGGCGGACTTGGCTCGGCAGTCGCAGAGGAAATATCACCCTGCGCCCACAAACCTCCGCAGCTGCTGATCGGCTTGCCAAGCAGCTATCCCGTTGCGGATTCTTACGAAGCGATGCTGGAGAAATACGGGCTGACAGCGGAAAAAATTGCCGGGAAAATAGCGGAATTTATGAAGCAATAACCTACCTGAAAAGTGAGAGAATGCAAATGGTCAGAGCAGCCGACTACATAATGGAAAAACTCAGCGAGGAAGGCGTAAAGCACCTCTTTATGATCACCGGCAGAGGCGTATTGTACCTCTCCGACGCCGCCGCAAAGGCGGAGGGCATCGTCCCTGTGCCTATGCACCATGAGCAGGCGTGCGCTTTTGCCGCTTCGGCGTATTCCTCCTATAACGAAAAGCTGGGCGCCTGTCTGGTGTCCACGGGCTGCGCAGGCACAAATGCTCTCACAAGCGTTCTGTGCGCATGGCAGGACGGAGTTCCCATGGTGGTGGTCTCGGGTCAGAATATCCTGAGAGAGACCTCAAGGCATTCGGGTATACCGCTCAGAACGTGGGGACAGCAGGAGGCGGACATCGTTTCCCTTGCAGAGCATATCACCAAATACGCCGTTATGCTTGACGACCCGAGCCGTATCGTGTATGAGATGGAAAAGGCGCTGTACCTTGCGCAGCATGGGAGAAAGGGTCCTGTCTGGATAGACGTTCCCCTTGACGTGCAGAATATGCGTATCGAGCCTGAGGAGCAGGAGCATTTTGTGCCCGACGAGGCGCTCCCTGCGGCGACCGAGGAGGAAATTGCCTACACAGTCGAGACGCTTGCCGCTTCGCAAAGACCTGTTCTGCTTATAGGCAGCGGGATACGGTGGGCAAATGCCTGTGATGAGCTGAGGGTCTTTGCCGAAAAAAACGGCATTCCCGTGGTTTACAGCGCGTCTGCTCCCGATACCTACGGCTATGACAGAGAGCTTTGTATAGGCAGTGCGGGAATGATGGCGTGCTCACGGTCGGGCTGCTTTGCTCTGCAAAACGCCGATCTTGTGCTTGTGCTGGGAAATCGGCTTTCGCCTATGACCACCGGTTCCGAGTATGCGAAATTTGCCCGTGAAGCCAAGGTGATTGTGGTGGACGTTGACAAGACCGAGCACTCCAAGAATACCGTTAAGATAGACAGGCTCATCGTCTCGGACGTAAAGGCGTTTCTGGATAAGATAAATAACTGCGACATCGCAGGCGGACGCAGCGGGTGGGCGGCGAAGTGCCGGCACTGGAAGGAAGCTTTCCCGCTGTGTGAGGATATTCACCGTGTTAAAGACAAGGTTGACCTTTACCGCCTTGCGGAGGCTCTCTCCGCTTCCCTGCCCGATGATGCGGTCCTGCTGAGCGACGCAGGGCTGGAGGAGCTGATAATTCCCTCCAACGTGGTGTTCTCAGGCGAACGCCGCTGTATCCACCCGACCTCGCAGGGAGCGATGGGCTATGCGCTTCCTGCGGCGATAGGAGCGTATTATTCAAGCGGCAAGCCCGTTGTTGCGGTCATCGGGGACGGCTCGGCAATGATGAATTTGCAGGAGCTGGCGACGGTGGATTTTAACAAGCTGCCAATAAAGATACTGGTGATAAGCAACAATGTGTACTCGGTCATCAGAAAGCGGCAGAAGGAGCTTTTCCGCACAAGGACCACAGGCACCGACCCCGAAAACGGCGTGGGAACGGTGGACTTTGCCAAGGCTGCGGAATGCTTCGGGCTGAAGTACGTTCATATAGCGGAGGACAGCGGGCTTGAGCAGAGGCTCGGCGAGGTCTTTGCCGAAAACGGGGCGGTGCTGTGCGAGATAGACGGCGTTGAAGATCAGGATATCATTTCCTGCTCCATTGCAAGAACGTCGGAAAAACGCTTTGTACAGCGTCCTCTTGAGGATCAGGCGCCGTTTCTGGACAGAGAGCTGTTCCTCAGCGAAATGGTGATAGAACCTATTGATCAATAAGGAAAGTAAGGAGTTAAATATGCCCACGTTTACTTTAAGAAATTCAGTTAAGATAGGCAGGGAGCAGAAGCCCTATGTGATCGCAGAGGTAAATTCCAGCCACTACGGGAACATGGAGACCGCCAAGCAGATGATAGACGCAGCGGCGGACTGCGGCTGCAACTGCGTGAAGTTTCAGTCCTGGTCTGACGAATCGCTGTATTCCCGCACTTACAGCAGGGCAAATCCCATTGCGGCACGGTTTATCAAAAGATGGTCGCTGTCGTCGGAGCAGCTCCTTGAGCTTGCGGAATACTGCAAAAATGCGGGCGTTGATTTTTCCTCCACTCCCTATTCCCGTGAGGAGGTTGACTTCCTTGCAGACGAGGCTGACGCTCCCTTTATCAAGATATCCTCAATGGAGCTGAACAATTATCCTTTTCTCGATTATATCGCAAGAAAGGGTGCGCCTGTCATTCTTTCCACGGGCATGGGCACCATGGAGGAGGTTTGCCGTGCGGTGGACACCATCGAAAAAGCGGGTAATCACGATATCTGCCTTTTGCACTGCATTTCCGTCTATCCCCCCGAAATATCCGAGATAAATCTGCTGAACATCGTGGGCTTGCAGGAAAAGTTCCCGAATTATCCCGTGGGATTTTCCGATCACTCCGCAGGAACTGAAATGGCGGCGGCGGCAATTGCCTTGGGCGCCTGCCTTATCGAAAAGCACCTCACCCCTGACAAAACCAAGATAGGACTGGACAACCAGATGGCGACGGAGCCTGACGAGATGAAGCTTATGGTACGGCAATGCCATAACGTGTGGACGGCACGGGGCTCCAAGGAGAGAGTGGTATTTGAATCGGAGCTGGAACAGCGGAAAAATATGCGCAGAAGCCTTATATATACAAGAGATATGGAGGCGGGCGAGGTCATCGCCGAGGGGGATATCGACGCAAAGCGCCCCGGTACGGGCTTCCCTCCCGAGGATATGCCTAAATTTATCGGCAGAACCGTTGCCCATAAGGTGGAAAAGGACACTCTCATAGTACAGGAAGATTTTGAATGAATAAAATGTGGGATCTGCTCAGATATGAGAATAATACCGCAATCACAGACGAGCTTGGGACTTCGGCGACCTACGGTGAGCTTTATCGGACGGGTAGGGAGCTTGCAGAGGCAGCGGGCGGCAGATGTCTTGTTGCCTCACTCTGCAAAAACACCATCGGCTCGGTTGCGGGGTATGTTTCATTTATGAACAGCGGCATAGTCCCCATGCTGCTCAGCGCAAATCTGGAAAAAGAGCTGCTGACAAATCTGCTGGAGACTTATGCGCCGAAATTTGTCTGGCTGCCCGCTGAGCAGGCGGATATGTTCCCGTGGCAGCCTGTTTACGGATGTTACGACTACACCCTGCTCAAAACCGCATATAACAGGGAGTATCCCCTGCATGACGATTTGGCGCTGCTGCTCACCACCTCCGGCTCCACCGGCAGTCCCAAGTTCGTCCGTCAAAGCTATAAAAACGTGCTTTCAAACGCAAGGTCGATTGCGGAATATTTGGAGCTGAACGAGACGGAACGCCCCATTTCCACGCTGCCCATGAATTACACCTACGGACTGTCCGTCATAAACAGTCATCTTCTGGTGGGGGCAACGCTGCTTCTAACCGATAAGGGGCTTATGCAGAAGGAGTTCTGGAGCTTTTTCAAGGAGCAGGAGGCGACCTCCTTCGGCGGGGTCCCCTACACCTATGAAATGCTGGAGCGGCTGAGATTTTTCCGCATGGAGCTGCCCTCTCTCAGGTATTCCACTCAGGCAGGGGGAAAGCTGACACCTGAGCTGCACAGGAAGTTCGCCGAGTATGCCTGTGAGAAAGGGACCAAGTTCATCGTCATGTACGGGCAGTGCGAGGCTACCGCCAGAATGGGGTATCTTCCGGCGGAAAAAGCCATCGAAAAGTGCGGGTCAATGGGCATTGCTATCCCGGGCGGGAAATTCCGCCTGACAGACGCTGACGGGCAGGATATTACGGAACCTCATGTGACCGGAGAGCTGGTTTACGAGGGAGATAACGTCACCCCGGGCTATGCGGAACGGGGCGAGGACCTGATAAAGGGAGACGAACGGGGCGGCGTGCTGCAGACCGGCGATATGGCGCAGTTCGACGAGGACGGATATTACTATATCGTGGGCAGGAAAAAGAGATTTCTGAAGATATACGGCAATCGGGTGAATCTTGACGAGATAGACCGACTGATAAAAGCACGGTTTGACAACATAGACTGCGCCAGCGCAGGGGTGGACGACCATATGTATATTTTTGTTACGGACGGGGAAATCGCCGAAGAGGTAAAGAGCTTTGCTGCGGCTAAAACGGGGCTTAATCCGGCGGCGTTCAAGACGGTGGTGGTAAGCGAGATACCTAAAAACGATTCGGGAAAAACGTTATACAAGGAACTGGAAAAATACTATCGGTAACGGAGGCAGTTATGCAGCTTTTTTGCTTTACCTATGCAGGCGGAACGGCTGCATTTTTTAATGAGCTTGGGAAAGCCCTTGAAGGGAAAACAGAGCTTGTAAAGCTGGAGTACCCCGGTCATGGCACAAGGCGCAAGGAAAAGTTCTGCGAGACATATCAGGAGCTATCACGGGATCTGTATGCGCAGATGCGGGAAAAATACAGCGGCGGAGAATATGCGCTGCTGGGGTACAGCATGGGGTGTGTTGCGGCGCTGGAGGTTTTGCGGTATGTGACAAAAACCAAAGAGCTGCCCGCTCCCAAATATATTTTTATGGCTTCGCATCAGCCTAAGCTGGTGGTCAATCTGACACGGTGCGATCCCGACAAATTGGACGAATATACACGGGAAGTAACCATTCGCTTCGGTGGGATACCTGAGCAGCTTGTGGACAGCGAGACCTTCTGGCGTATTTATCTGCCGCTTTTTAAGGCGGACTACCTGATGATCGGCAGATATGATTTTGAAGGCATTGATTTTACAACGGATATTCCCGCACTGCTTCTTTATTCGCCGGAGGATATCCCAAGAGAGGAAATGGAGCTGTGGAAAAGGCATTTTACAGGCTGCTGCGAGCTTGCGGAATATACGGGCGGACATTTCTTTATCAATAAGCACTGCGAAAAAGTGGCGGAGCTTATCATGGAAAAATTGGGGGTGTAGATGTGAGCTTTGAGGAATTGCTGAATATTTCGCCTTATTCCCTTGAAAAGGCGGAAAAGGAAAGGCTGCTCACCGAAAGACTGGCGGAGCTTACCGAGCATCACAGAAAAAATTGCCCCGAATATGCTCGCATTTTAAACGCCGTTTCATACGACGGACAAAAGGTAAGCTCATACAGGGATATCCCCTTTCTCCCTGTCAGGCTTTTCAAGGAGCTGTCGCTGAAAAGCGTTTCCGAGGACGGAATAGTGAAGACCATGACCTCCTCGGGGACGTCGGGGCAGAAGGTGTCAAAAATTTACCTTGACCGCACCACCTCCTCCAACCAGCAAAAGGCTATGGTCAAGATAGTGAACGACTTCACAGGCTCAGCCAGAATGCCCATGATAATACTGGACTGCCCCTCGGTGGTGAAGGACCGCAATATGTTTTCGGCAAGAGGCGCAGGTATACTGGGCTTTTCGATTTTCGGCGCAAAGAAGATATATGCGCTGAACGACGATATGCAGCTTGACAGGTCGGGCTTGCAGGCTTTTTTGGAGCAGAATAAGGGACAGAGGATACTCCTTTTCGGCTTTACCTTTATGGTGTGGCAGTATTTTTACAAGGAGCTGCTGCGCTTAAAGGGCGAGGGCATGAGCTTTGACCTGTCCCACGGGATACTGATACACGGCGGCGGCTGGAAAAAGCTTGCCGGCGAAGCGGTAAGTCCCGAGGAGTTTCGCAGGGCATTGAAGGACGTGTGCGGACTGGAGCATATCCATGATTACTACGGTATGGTGGAGCAGACCGGCTGCATTTATATGGAGTGCGAGCAGGGGCATCTGCACGCAAGCGTTTTTTCCGACGTTATCGCAAGAAGACCGGAGGATTTTTCCGAGTGCGAGATAGGGGAAAGGGGTATACTTCAGGTAGTATCGACCATTCCCGAATCCTATCCCGGACATTGTCTGCTCACCGAGGACGAGGGCGTGATACTGGGCGAGGACGACTGCCCCTGCGGACGGAAGGGCAAGTATTTCAGGATACTGGGACGGCTCAAAAATGCGGAGCTGCGGGGCTGCAGCGATACCTTTGCGGCTGAGCGTGCCGTAAATAAAGGCGATACCGAAGCTTCGGCATCGGATAAGATCACCTATCTTATCGGAAACAGGGAGACGCTGCTGAATATTCCCAAGGCTGCGCCTAAAATGCCTTTCGGCGACGATATAATCGACTTTCTGAACGATCTGTCGAAGGAGCTTATGCAAAGTGCTGAGGCAAAGGCGTTTCCCGATGTGGCAACTCTGGGCTTCTGGCTGAGGAAATCCTCGGTTTTGGCTATGAAGAAGAGGTTCGTGCCGGACGGTGAGCTGCGTGTGGGACGTGGGGCGGCTTTTCATGTTGCGCCCTCGAATGTGCCGGTGAACTATGCGTATTCGCTTTTTGCGGGGCTGCTCTGCGGCAACGCAAATGCGGTGAGAGTAACCTCAAGGGAGTTCCCGCAGGTGAGGATAATCAACGGGGCTATCTGTGCAGCACTTGAAAAGCACCCCGATATGAAGCCGTATATCGTATTGCTGCGGTATGAGCGTGATAGGGAGATCAACGATATGCTGTCGGCTATGTGCGATGTGCGTGTTATCTGGGGCGGCGACGATACCGTTGCGGAGCTGCGCAAATCACCGCTGCCGCCAAGAGCGACAGAGATAACATTTGCTGACCGCTACTCGCTGGCGGTGATAGATTCCGACGAGTATATGCGTGCAGTGAGCGATGACGGCAAGGCGGCAGCACGCATTGCAGCCGATTTTTACAACGATACCTATTTATCCGATCAGAATGCCTGCTCAAGTCCCCGTGCGGTGGTATGGACAGGCGGCGCAAAAGAGGAAGCAAAGGAGATATTCTGGGATAGTCTGTCCGCACCGGTAAAGGAAAGATACCTGTTTCAGCCGATACAGGGAGTGGATAAGCTTGCCACGGAATATACTGCGGCTGCCTGCGGGATATGCGGCATGAAATGCGTACACGGGGGCGACAACCGGCTTGTGAGAGTTCAGGTGTCAGAGCTGCCCCATGAGCTTATGGAGCATAGGGGAAATTCCGGATATTTCTATGAATATGACTGCGATGATATTATGGCGGTACGGGATTTCTGCAATGATACTCATTGTCAGACTATAGGCTTGCTTGGGGATAAAGCGATAGTGGAGCCGCTGCTCAGGTCGGGCATCAAGGGTGTGGACCGTGTTGTGCCGATTGGACATACGATGGATTTTGATCTGGTTTGGGACGGGTACGATCTGGTTGAGAGGTTTACGAGGACGGTAAAGGTTTAAGCTCATTTTAAGACTTAATAAAATAACAGCCGAGGTCGCTTGCGGATCTCGGCTGTTGTTATGTATTGGGGAGCAGACGGTCGGTGCTGCTCGCTTATCAGTGCTTGTCGGAGTATTTTTCTATTAGTTCAGTACACTTATCCACCATTTCCTGGGATATTTCAAAATGCTGATGAATTATCATATCGTTGGGCAAAGTATATATATCTTCTCCGAAAAATACATCCAAATATCTTTCATAATTATTCGGGACCTTATACAGCCTTCCGCCGAATTCCAATTCCTTCAGCGGAAAGACATCAGATACCCTGTAAATACGTTTTCTGTCCTTTGAATAAGGGTACTTGTCAAATCCTACAATTATATATTCTCCGTTTTCTATCGTTTCGGAGGAACTCAACATTTTATTTGAAATTGAAGTAAGCTCATTTATGTGATCCTGATCGGTAACAGCGTACCAAAAAGAGCGGCTCTTTCCCGGGTCATTATTGGGAATAGGCTCATATTTAGCCACTTGTGATGAATAATTTTCCCTGTCTTTCATGTATTTATGCCAGCGTTCGATGCTGTCATTTTCACAATAATCAAAGAAAAAAATATCAACAAACGGATCGGCAAGAGGATCTTTAAATTGAACTTTATGCAGGGTAGCTGCATGAGGAGCCGGTCGTATCGAAAAGAAGCTATTCAGCCGTATAAATGTATCCGCTTCGGCAATTGCTTTTTCCAGTCTGGGCAGGTCCTTTCTCATCATGCTTATATCCATATCGTCGTCCCAAGGGATAAAGCCTTTGTGACGAACCGCTCCCAAAAGTGTTCCGCAATCCAGCCAGTAATCAATATTATTTTCATCGCATATTCTTGCCAATTCAGCCAACAGTATCGTCATTGATTTCTGCCAGACAGCCATCTTTTGATCCTCTGTCTGCAGAGAACCGAAGAAGCGCTTTCTGGCGTCCAAAGAGGTCTCGCTATCAATGCGGGCATTATTCCAAAGGACATAATTCGTTTTGTAATTATTCAGATCGATTTTTTGGGACAGAGCGTCCAATTTGCCAAGCACCTGAACCAAGGCATTTTCAGTGTCGATTTTTTTACATTCCACAGTACGCTCTCCTCTTGTAAACATTCCGAAGAACGTGCGGTGAGTGTCATAGGAAACGGAATCGACAAGCTCGTTGTTGTCAAGGTCATAAACAACGATATTCACGCCTATACCGTCAGCGGAATAGTTGTTCCCGTCTATTGAAATTATACTGCGATTTCCTTTCATGTAAGATTCGCTGACTATTTCAATGCGGTGCCCATCAATATCACATTCGCGGCAAACCGACATTTCAGGCACCATGCCTGACTCATCAAGAAGGACCTCAGACTTGTATATAATACCGCCATACATATACCACATCTGATTGTCAAACCTTGAAAATCCCAGCTCACGAATTTGACGTATCATAGACGGGAACATTTTTCTGCCGGGTGTGTCCTTCACGCCGAGTATGATAAGATATTCCGATCTGAGTGTTTTCAGAATATCGAGATATTCGATCATTTCGGTAGTGTTTCTCAGCAGTTCAGTTTGCTGCATTATTGCGCTGTTCTTTTGGTTGCTCATGTTCGTATTCTCCTTTATTTTTGTAGCGGTCAGCCGTAAATATCAAGTGCTTATCAAAGCTTATCGGAATATTGCTCTATTATCTCAGTGCACTTATCTATCACTTCCTGTGATACATCAACATGCATATGTGTCAGCAGGTCGTCGGGCAAAGTATATATATCTCCATAAAACTTATATAAATATTTTTCATATTGATTCGGAACCTTATACGGCTTACCGTTAAATTCCAGTTCCTTCAGCGGAAAGATGTCAGATGTTCTGTAAATAGGCTTTTTATTTTCTACATAAGGGCAGTTATCAAATCCCCATATTATGTAATCACCGTTTTCGACTGTTTCAGACGATTCCAATATCTTATTTGAGATCGAAGCGATCTCACTGATATGATCCGGATCGGTAACGGCAAAATATTCAGCAATGCTCCTTCCCGGCTCAGCTTTGGCGACAGGTGCAAATTCAGTCAACTGTGAAAAATAGCTTTCCCTGTCCGTTATGAGCTTGCGCCATCTTTCGAGGCTGTCACTTTCGCAGTAGTCATATATAAAAATGTCAACAAACATAGCAGCAGAAGGATCTTTAAACTGAAGTCTGTAAACGTTCATTGCATAATAAGGAACTATTATCGAAAAGAATTTGTTCAGCCGTATAAATGTATCCGCTTCGGCAATGGCCTTTTCCAGTTTAGGCAGGTCCTTTCTCAGCATACCTATGTCCATATCGTCGTCCCACGGGATAGGACCGCCGTGACGTACAGCTCCCAAAAGCGTTCCGCAGTCCAGCCAGTAATCAATATTATTTTCCCTGCATATTCTTCCAAACTCTGCCAGTATTATTGTCGTCGCTTTCTGCCAGATGAACATATTCCGATCCGCCGTCCGCAGAGACCTGAAAAAGCGCTTTTTGGCGTCCAAAGTGGTTTCGCCGTCCATGCGGGCATTGTTCCAGAGAACATACTCCGCTTTATAATTTTCTAAATCGATTTTTTGGGTAAGAACTTCCAATTTGCCGAGTATCTGTATCAGAGCACTTTCAGTGTTGACTTTTTTACATTCTGCCGCACGTTTTCCTCTTTTAAATATACCGGCGGGGTTGCTGTGAGAATCATAAGCGATGGAATCAACAAGCTGGTTGTTATAAACGTCATAGACAACAATATTCACGCCTATCCCGTCCGTGGAATAGTCGTTCCCGTCTATCGAAATTATACTGCGATTCCCTTTCAAGTAGGATTCGCTGCCTATTTCAATATGATACCCGCCGATATCACCTTCATAAAAAACAGGCATTTCAGGTACCATGCCTGACTCATCAAGCAGCACCTCAGACTTGTATATGATCCCTGCATACATATACCATAAGCTGTTATCGAACTTTGAAAAACCGAGCTCACGAATTTGCTGCAGCATAGACGGAAGCATTCTTTTGCCCGGCGAGTCCTTCACTCCGAGTATGATAAGATATTCCGACCGAAGCGTTTTCAGGATATCGAGATATTCAGTCATTTCGGTCGTGTTTTTCAGCAGCTCGGTTTGCTGCATTATTACATTGTCCTTTTGGTTGCTCATGTTCGTATGCTCCTTTTTTCGGTATATAAATGCCTATATCGATCCACCCTGCAAAAATTCCATAAACGACTGCTTATTTTCAACAGGCGCAGCAGTGGGGCGCCCCAGATTTTCCCGTGCTCCAAGGGCACATTTTACCTCGATGAACGTCAGCTCGCATCTCGCTTTTGCCGCAGTCAGCGCTTCGTCCAGCTCCTCAGCCGTACTCACCGACACGGCATTGGGGTAACCGCAGGCTTCGGCAATGGCAGGCAGGTCCAATCGCCCTGCCACGGTAGGCATACCGCCCACGGACTCATGAGACGCATTGTTGAGTACAATGTGAATAAGGTTGGCAGGTCGGTTTGCGCCGATGAGAGCCATGGCTCCCATGTGCATAAGCACCGCTCCGTCGCCGTCGATGCACCAGACTTTTGTTTCGGGCTTGTTGAATGCGATACCAAGCGCAATGGAGCTGCTGTGTCCCATGGAGCCTACCGTCAGGAAATCGTACTTATGGCTTTGCCCGTTTGCTTCTCTTATCTCAAACAGCTCCCGACTTGCCTTGCCTGTGGTGGAGACTACCACTCCGCCGTCGGAGCAGGCGGCAATATGCCTGATCGCCTCCTCCCGAAGCAGGGTGAAACGGTTATTGCAGAGGATTTTTCCGCCGTATTCCAGACCGCCCTTGCGTATGACAAAAGCCGCCTGTCTGCCTTGAGCGAACAGCTCACGGTACTCGTTCAGCTTGCCTTGGACCTGCTCGTCCGTGGTGGTCCTGTCAATAACAAAAGCGGGAATATCCATGTTTTCCAGCAAGGACAGGGTTATCTCACCTTGGAACAGGTGCTGCGGCTCGTCGTGGACCCCCGGTTCCCCCCGCCAGCCCACGATAAACAGGCAGGGAATGCCGTATATCCTGCCGTTGAGCAGCGACACCACCGGGTTGACGATATTGCCCAGTCCGCTGTTCTGAAGATAGACCACCGGCACTTTACCGGTCGCCAGATGATATCCTGCCGCAAGTCCGACTGCGTTACCTTCATTTGCCGCAATGACATGGTGTTCGCCTATACCGTAGATTTCCGTCAGATAACTGCACAGCGGATTCAACAGCGAATCAGGTACGCCTGCGTAGAAATCGGAGCCGATGCTGCGCACAAATACTTCTGCTTTCATTCCTTACCCTTTGCCTTCTTTTTCAGTTCAGTAGACGATACTCCCTGTGTGTACTCCGGCTCGATAACTTCGCCGCCCCATTGTGCCATCAAATCGATCGCCTGACGGCGCACTTCGGCAAGGGGTCCGCTCCTCCAGTCCGTCCCATGTACAAAAAACTCAGGACGAAACATTTTAAGATTAGGTTGATAATCTTTCGTGAGCTGAGGCACAACGAATGCCACGCCCACTATTTCGGAAATAACGATTTTTCTCTTCTCATAGTCCATGTACGGCTCCGGCTTATAGCTTCTGATGGCATCGTCGGTAAACAGACCGACCATTACCTTCCCCAGCTCTCTTGCCGTTCTCAGGATATTTATGTGTCCCGGATGGATAATATCCGCCGCCATGGGCACATAAACCAGCTTTTCACCTTCTTCGAGGTTCAGGTCTTCCCTGCAGGTATACTCCATTTTTCCTGTTCCTTTCCTTTCGTAGCTATGACTGTATGCAAAACAGACTGCCCGGATATTTTTCCAGAATATCCCGTGTCATCTCATAGGGATAGCTGGATAATTTATGGGTGTTGGAAAGCATTTTCTCAATTTCACTGTGCCACAGCTTTTCCGGAACGGAAACGCTGCCCAGAATAAAATGCAGATAGTCCTCCAATTCATCGACACTGCCAAAGCCCAGCATTTTCACAATGCGGTCCACGGCTTCCCGATTTTCAAAATTCCGCAGATAACCGGGAATAAATAAAATCACAGACCTGCCGTGAGAAATTTTCAGATCGTGTGTAATGGTGTTGGCTAACCCGTGCGGAATGCTTGTACCGTTTGCTGCGATCGCATATCCGCCAAGCATGGCGCAGGCCATCATCTTTTCCCGAACGGTGTCCCCCGCCTTTTCAAACTTCCCCGGCTCCGACAGATGATCTTTAAACTCCCCGAATAAATTTAATCCCGCAGTACTGTATAAACGGTTATAATCATTTGCCCGAGACGATAAAAAAGCTTCGATCAAATGGGAAAGTGCGTCGGCACAGGTCGAAACGCAGTCTTTATAAGAAATCGTTCTCAAATATCGGGGATCCACCAGAGCAAGCTGCGGATACAGCTGGGAAAAAATCGTCCGCTTCGTATTCTTTTCAGTGTCTGTCAAAACGGAGAACGGCGTGACCTCCGATCCTGTCCCGCAGGTGGTAGGTACAGCCACGACAGGAAGGTGCCGCGCCTTTCTTTCCTCAAAAAACAGTCTCTCGATATCCGCATTTTCATCATTCGCCAATAAAACGGCGACCGCCTTTGCCGCATCTATCGCAGAACCGCCTCCAACTCCGATACACACATCTGCCTTGAAATTGCGATACTGCTTTGCCGCCTTTACAACGGCTGCAATGGAAGGGTCCGATTCCACTTCATCAAAAACGGCAATTTGCGCATCGGCGCCGACGCCGTCTGTCACGTCGTCCAGAGAGTGATTTGCCTTGGAGGAATTTTTTCCTGTCAGTATCAATATACGCTTGCCGACGATCTCATTGCCGTATTTTGCGACACATCCGTTTTCAAAATATACCTTGGTCGGATTATACAGCTTCATAAACCTGCCTCCCCGTTATCAGCCGGTATGACTACTTCTATCAGACTTGGTCCGCTGAAATCAGCCTTCAGCAGCTTCAGCTCGTCAATACTGCTTACTCTCCTGTATGCAAGCTTAAATGCCGCAGCCAGCGCTTCAAAATCGGCGGATAAATATCCCGTTTCTTCCGTCGTCGCAAAATAGTTCCCACCGAAAATCTTTTTCTGAAATTCCATGATCTCGCCCAGACAGCGGTTGTTAAACACTACCACCGTGATGGGCAGATTTTCCCGATGGAGCAGCTGCAGCTCCTGAACATTCATCATCAGTCCGCCGTCGCCGTCCAGACAGACAACGGGGCGCTTGGCTGCGAAATGTACGCCGATCGCCGCAGGCAGGGCAAAGCCCATCGACGCAAGTCCTGCGGACTGAAAGATCCGCCATCCTTTTTTTACGACCCTGCCGGAAATAAACCACCTTCTATGACTTCCGATCCCTACGGTTATGTCTACGTTCTCCGGGATCTGCTCTGCCAGAGCGCACGTCAGTTCAAGGGCTGCTCCGTTTGAAGACGCTGCTTTTTCGTTTCTTTTTATGTCCCGCTTGACCCAGACCTCTTTTTCCTTGAGTGCGGAAGCCTCCGCCAGCAGCGCAGGAATAACGTCCTTCAGGTCTGCATGGATCACCTCTTCATTGCCGAGCCTGTAGTCCAATTCCGCCTGATCTATATCTATCCTTATTATCCGTGCCTGCTGTGCAAATCGGGTGCGTTCCGTTCCGACCTCCTTGATATTCAGCCGTGTGCCGAGACAGATCAAAGCATCGCAGTCCCTGATAGCCTGATTGGCGCATACATCGCCGTCTACTCCGAAAAAGCCGATATAGTTTTCAAAATCAAAAAATTCGTCGTCGCACACTACGGTAGCGACAATGGGAATGTTGGCTTTTGATGAGACAGCCTTGAGCTGACCCATCATACCTGCCTGCCTGACGCCTCCGCCGACAAGGAAAAGCGGACGTGAACAACTGTTTATGATATCTGTCAGACTATGTACGTCAAACTCTTTCCTGCCGTCAGGAGCAAATCTCTGTCCCTCGCAGTATTCCATTCTTTGGATACTGCTGGGAATATCCAGCAGCACCGGACCGGGTCTGCCGCTTCGGGCGATATAAAATGCCTTTTCCAGTGCACACTGCACGTCTCTGACATCTGTGATCTGATAGCTCCATTTTGTCACGGGACGTGCCATTTCCACTATGTCTACCTCTTGGGACGCTTTTTGCCGAATTTTCAGGTCGCCCTTGAGCGTGTCCAGATCCTTGTCTCCGACAATATAGAGCGTCGGAACAGAGTCAACATAAGCATTGGCAACACCTGTAAGAAGATTTGTCGCTCCGGGTCCTGCCGTTGCATAAGCGACACCTATGTTTCCGGAAGCCTGACCGTATGCACAGGCAGCGAACGCAGCACCCTGCTCATGGTATGTCAAATGATTACGGATACTGCTTCTTATCAGAGAATCGGTAAAATGGCCGCATCCTACGCCCGGAACGCCAAAAATGTCCGTTACGTTTTCCTTTTCCAGAACGCCGACGATATAATCTGAAACCTTCATTTCAGTCCCAACTCCTTAAGGCGATTTTCGGTAAATTCTCTGTTGAAGACGACCTTTTCCCGACCTTTCAGGCTTTGAACGAATTTGTAAAATACGTCTTCACCGTAGCGCATCTGACGGAAGTAGGTGGCATAATTCTGCGTCACCAAATTCCTGCTGCCGATAAAATGATATAGTGAGTAGCCCCATGGGTTTTCGTAGAAAAAATCGCTCACATTCTTTGAATATAAATCACAAAGCTTATCCACATCATATCCGCCGCCTTCTTCTTCATTCAGCAGATCCGCAATAACCTCCGTTTGCAGATTGCCCGGACCTTTCCCGATCCCTCCAAGGCTCACATCACACAGGACCTGCCTTGACATATCCATTCCCAAAATAGCTTCCAGACAGGCCATTCCCTGCATTTTGTTGTTGTGACCGTGATAACCCAACGCAATATCGGGATCCAGAGTCTTGTTTGCCATTTCGGCAAGATGTCGGATCTTTCCGGGCATTTCCGTGCCCCAGGTGTCCACAATATACAGGGAAAAAGGCTTTATTTCATTTGCCATATCCAACAATTGCATGAATCGTTCATCTGTGTAATCCACCACCGATGTGGGTTGAATGGATATCTCGATACCCAGCTCCTTTACTCTTTTGCAATACTCCAGATGCTCCTCGAGCTTCCATTCCCATGCCATGATGCGGATAAAACTGAGCCCGGCGTCCTTCAGCAGCGCCGCCTTTTCAAGAGGAAAATGTTTTGATACATCTTCCTTCGCCTCGATCATCGCAGCAAATTTAACGTCTTTTGTGTCGCCAATAACAGACTTTATTTCTTCACAGCGGGCAAAAACGGCTCTGTCAGGATCATATTGCTCATCACGCAGAAAGCCTATTTCAATAATATCGATCCCGGATCTCGCAAGCCCCCGAATGATATCGTTTATTTTTTGTGAACCAAATCTCCAGTTATTGACATAGCCGCCATCCCGTAAAGTACAATCAAGCAGGCTTATTCTTCCCATGTGCGATCACCCTTTCTCCGGAATAAGGTTAAGAATATCATTTATCGACAGACACCGCTCGTCCGCCTCCTTGGCTCTGTGGTGCTCCAGAATGCACTTTGCAGTACCCATCATAGCAGGGAACGCACTGCGGATCAATTGATTGGCATAAATAACGATGTTCACGCCCCGCTTTTGAAACTCTTCCTCCGTCACGGTATTAAATGAGGTAGGTACTACAACAACAGGCGTGACCTTATCTTTCTCCCGAAAACGGCGCACAAACTCAAAAATTTCGTCCGGCTCACTGCGGCGACTGTGGATCATGATGCCGCCCGCTCCTGCCTGAACATAAGCAAAGCCCCGCTTCAGAGCGTCCTCCATTCCTTGCTCCAGTATCAGGCTCTCTATCCGGGCAATTATCATGAAATCCTTCGTGCGCTTTGCATACTTTCCAGCCTGTATTTTAGAGCAGAAATTTTCAATGGAATCCTGACGCTGCTCCACTTCCGTACCAAACAAAGAATTCTTTTTCAGCCCGATCTTGTCCTCGATAATGACGGCGGATACGCCTATCCGCTCAAGCGTCCTTACATGATGCACAAAATGCTCGCTCAGTCCGCCGGTATCTCCGTCCAGAATGATCGGCTTGGTAGTCACGTCCATGATCTCGTTTATCGTCTGCATACGGCTGGTCATATCCACCAGTTCTATATCCGGCTTCCCCTTAATGGTGGAGTCGCACAGGGAGGACAGCCACATACCGTCGTAGGAGCGTCCGACGCCGTCCTGATATACCGTTGCCGTCTCTGCGATCAGTCCGCTCAATCCGCTGTGCGCCTCAATAATGCGGACGAACCCTTTCAGCTCCAATAATTTTTTCAGTCTGGCCCTGCGAAAGTCAGGAAGAGCGGCTTCTGCAAACCTGCGATGCTCAATAGTACGCAATTCCGGCGATTCGTCATAGGGAAATTCAACGAGCTCTCCTCCGTACTCTTTCAGAAGGGCTTCCACCTCTGCACGAATTGGCTGCAGGAAGCCTTGAGTCCAATCGTCTCCATGCACTATGATATCGGGGCGGAGCTGTTTGATCACACCCCGATAGCTAAGCGTGTCCTGACAAATCACACGGCTTACACCTTTTATGTTTTCAAACAGGTTTTTTCTCTCCTCAAACGGAAGCAAGGGATAACGTTTAAAGCCGGCCACCGTACTGTCCGAAAGTACACCGACGATCAGTTCCCCAAGCTGAGCCGCTTTTTTCAATATTGCCAGGTGCCCGCTATGTACAATATCGGTTGAAAAACATATATAGACTGTTTTTTGCTTATCCATGTCTGCTCCTTAATATATAAAATTAAATTATACTTGCGAGCGGTAGGATTCAGGTGCGATCAAAAGACATACGGTCTTACCCCAAAGGTCATTTTTTGTCCGCAGGTTCCTCCGAACAACTATGTAAATTCAAAATCCGTTCATTCCTCAGTAATTCCTGTAAGCTCCGTTTAAGATGCTTTCCCACCAATTTTTGTTGTTAATATACCAGTTTATTGTGGTCTTTATGCCGTTTTCAAACTTAGTGTCAGGCAGCCAGCCAAGCTCGGCATGAATTTTTGCGGGGTCTATGGCATATCTCATGTCATGACCCTTGCGGTCGGTAACGTGTTCTATCAGTGATTCGGGTTTTCCCAGCTCTTTGCAGATCAGCTTTACGATGTCCATGTTTCTCATCTCGTTGTGACCGCCCACATTGTAGACCTCGCCGTCTTTGCCGTTATGGATTATCATATCGATAGCCTTGCAGTGATCCTCGACGTAAAGCCAGTCACGGACATTTATTCCCTCACCGTAAACGGGAAGGGGCTTGTCGTTAAGGGCGTTGACGATCATCAGCGGTATCAGCTTTTCAGGGAATTGGTAAGGACCGTAGTTGTTGGAGCAGCGGCTGATGGTGACAGGAAGCTGATAGGTTCTGTGATAGGCAAGGGCAAGAAGGTCTGCGGACGCCTTTGAGGAGCTGTATGGGCTGCTGGTGTGCGGGGGTGTCCGCTCGGTGAAAAACAGGTCGGGGCGGTCAAGGGGCAGGTCGCCGTATACCTCGTCGGTGGAGACCTGATGGAACCGCTTTATCCCGTACTCACGGCAGGCGTCCATAAGAACGGCAGTGCCGATTATATTTGTCTGAAGAAATATCTCAGGATTCTCGATAGAGCGGTCAACATGGGATTCTGCGGCAAAATTTACCACAATATCGGGGCGTTCCTCCGCAAACAAAGGATCAACAGCTTTGCGGTCGCATATATCCGCCTTGACAAACCTGAAATTTTCGCTGTTCAATATACCTTTAAGCGTATGCAGGTTACCTGCGTATGTCAGCTTGTCGATACAAACTATCCTGTAATCGGGATATTTTTTTCTCAGGTAAAAAATAAAGTTTGAGCCGATAAATCCTGCTCCGCCGGTCACAATGATCTTCACAGCCCGTCCTCCTGCCTCAGCGATAAAATGTACTTTCCGTAATCGGTCATTTTCATTTGCTCACCCAGAGAGTGAAGCTGCTCCAAGGTGATAAATCCGCGCCGCCATGCTATCTCCTCGATACAGGAAATGTAAAAACCCTGCATTTCCTGCACCGTTTTTACGAAATCTCCCGCCTTGTGCATTCCCTTGGGTGAGCCGGTATCAAGCCACGCCATTCCTCTGCCCATAAGCGTTACACGCAGCTTTCCCTGTTCAAGATAGGTGTTGTTGACCGAGGTTATCTCTATCTCTCCACGGGCGGAGGGCGTGACGTTTTTTGCGATCTCCACCACGCTGTTGTCATAAAAATACAGTCCGGGAACGGCAAAGGTGGATTTGGGGTGCTTCGGCTTTTCTTCAAGGGAAATAACATGATTGTTTTCATCAAACTCTACCACGCCGAATTCACTGGGATTTTTTACGGGATAACCGAAGATGGCTGCGCCTGAGGCTTCTGCCTGCTGCTTTGCGTTGTTCAGCAGGTTCGTAAAATACTGCCCGTAAAACACGTTGTCGCCGAGGACTAAGCATACGCTGTCGTTTCCGATAAACTCCTCGCCTATAATAAATGCGTCGGCAAGTCCACGGGGCGTTCCCTGCACCTTGTACTCGATATGTATACCGAGCTGGGAGCCGTCGCGTAGCAGTTCCCGGTAGCTCTCGACGTGCTGAGGCGTGGAGATTATCAGAATGTCCTGAATGCTTGCCAGCATAAGAACGGACAGCGGGTAGTATATGAGGGGCTTGTCGTATATGGGCAGCAGCTGCTTGCTGACTGCGATGGTGCTGGGGTAGAGACGGGTGCCTTTGCCGCCGGCGAGGATCATGCCTTTCATTTTCTTGCCTTCCTCATTTTTTACAAAGTAGAATTATTTCACAAATTCTGTCGACGTCATCCATGCTTAAATCTGCATAAAGCGGGAGCGTCAGCACTTTCATACTGATTTCAAGTGCAATATGTGTATTGTCAGTGGTAAACATTCCTTTGTAGCAATCAAATGTATTTGTTAGCGGATAGAAATATTTTCTTGCGTATATTCCGTTTTCTGCAAGCTTTGTGAAGACCTCATCTCTGTTTGAACCAAATACGGCTTCATCGAATAATACCGGAAAATATGCATAATTGGGCTCAACATCAGCCTGGACAGGGCTGAGTTTGATGCCGGCAACATTCTTCAAATGACTTCTATAGCGCTCTACGACCGTCTTTCGCTTTGAAATCTCTTCATCAACATGACGAAGATTACAGATTCCCATAGCTGCACAGAACTCATTTATTCTAGCGTTTCCGCCTATGTAAGGTACTTCCTCCGATCCATGAATTCCGAAGTTTTTAAGCTCATTCAGCTTCTGAACCAGCTCATCATCATGAAAGGAGACTGCACCGCCCTCAATGGTATTAAAAACCTTTGTTGCATGAAAGCTGAACATTGATGCATCACCGAAACAAGCGGAGCTTCGACCTTTATACTTGACAGAAAAAGCGTGTGCCGCATCATAGATAACTTTTAGATCATGCTTGTCTGCAACGGCTTTGATAGCTTCAACGTCACACATATTCCCGTACACATGAACAGGGATAATCGCTACGGTCTTGTTGGTTATTAAGGCTTCAATTTTTTTGGCATCAATAGTGTAGTCGCTATCATTAATGTCGCAAAAAACAGGTTTTAATCCGCATCTGACGATTGCGTGAGTTGTCGATGCAAAGGTGAAAGGAGTAGTGATCACCTCACCGCCTTTGGGAAAGTCCATCGCCTCTATGATATTTTCCAGTGCAAGATGACCGTTGCAATAAAATACGATATGAGGTACATCAAGCATTTTTTCAAGTTCTGCCTGAAATTGCTTGTACTTTGAACCCATGTTGGTGAGCCAATGACTCTCCCAGATTTCTTTAATCTCCTCAACGTATTCTTCTAATGGCGGCATTGAAGGTCTTGTGACAAAAATATCCTCTTTCATAGGCTCTCTTTTCTGTAAAAATTTATATTATCTTGCACAATATGATCTAAAAAAGCGAAAACCCTGTCTCTTTTTTTGATAATATTTTTCATCTCACCACGATTTACTGTGCGATTTCCTTTTATCAACTCTTTTTTAGATTGACGGATACAAAAATTTTATTATTATCTTTATCTAAAAAATATGCATTATCATAAGGTGCAAAAGTAGTTGCACGCAAAATATCTAAAAACTCTCTGAATGTTCCCACACGATCCATATCCAGCTCGCACAGCGAACGGAAATCTGCCTCATTATTTATATTTCCCTCAAAATCGGGAAGCCATGTTTTGTAATCACCTAAGATCAGTACCTCCAAATTATCAGCGAGCAATTTCAACTCTAATTCCTGAATTTTTTGATAAACGTCAAAAGATGTTTCGTGTTCATAAATGGGTATCTCTTGCTGAATTATGATAGGTCCGTGATCTAACTCTGCGTCCATTTCATGAATAGTAACTCCGACCGGTTGTTTATCAATAATACTAAACACCTGTGGAAACCACCCTCGATTATAAGGATTAAAACCGGGATGTATATTAATACATCTATGTTTCATTACCAGCTCTTTTGGGAATAACTGCTTACAATGTATTGACAAAAAAAGATCAAATTTGCTGAAAAATTGTTCATTTTCATTTTTCAGGCAAATAGGACGATATTCTTCTTTCGCAAAACATTCAGGCATAATTCCTGTATTGAAATACGAATAGTAGAATTCAAATTCGTAAATACCGCTATATTTCTGAATAATTTTCTTAAATCCATGAAATAAGAATTCGTTATCTGTAATAACACAAACTCTTATATCTCTCATCATGCCGCTCCTTGTGAATACAATGATATGATCTTTTTTTCAATAATGGTTTTCTCTTACACCAAATCTGCGGTATTTTCACGAAATCTGTTGTGTCGGCACGCCGGCCTTATACTTTGCCCGTTTCGGTCAAATAGGCTGCCAGTGCGGATTTTTCCTCCTCGGCCTGTATAAGCCGCTTTTCCAGCTCGTCCATCCTGCGGTAAGCCTCCTCAAGCTCTTCCTCCGTCTCGTGCTTTTGCGGGTAAATCTCTGCATCGGTTTTGCTGTCTCCGCCGCTGCGGAGCTGGTCTATCTCATCTCTGAGACGGGCTATATAAAGCTTAAGATCCTTATTCTCGTCGATCAGGGCATTTGCCCGGGAAGTCAGGACTTTTACTTTCTCTAAGTTCAACTCGTTTTCTCGCTTCTGAATAATAAGGTCTCTGGAAGATTTAAGATCTGCAGAGGTGGAAAGTTTGATGTGAGATGTGTCGATATTCTTTCTGAAAAACACCTCGCTTATGTTTTGCAATATATCCGACATTTTCAGTTCCTTTATGGTACTGAATCCGTATGAGGTCGTAAAAAAGTGCTCCGGAGCACGGGCGATATATTCGTAGAGATGGCTTTTTAAGGATTCCTCAGGGGTGATGTCAAGATCTTCATTAAAATAGTATTTCACATATTTTCTGAATTCCTCCGTTACACACAAAAGAGACAGAGATTGTGAGAACAAAGCTACTTGATCCTGACAGGCTTTTTTTTCAGAAAAATCGCTGAAAAAACTTCCTGAAATATTGACATGATAAATTTCTGCTCCCGAAGCTTCATTGATCTGTGGTTGCATGGGGCAAAGATAGCTGAACATTTTTGACAAAATGGTAAACTTTGCCGTTGGCTTACAAAAGACAGCCATGTGAGCGAGAGTGCCCTCCAGTGCTACAACTTCGTCTGCACTGTACAATAATTCGACCTGTTCCTTTACGTTATAATCTTCAAAGCAAATAATTTCAAAGCCCCTTTTTTTATAAAAATCAATAAAAAATTCTTCATTGATAAAAGTCTGTCTTGGCGATTTGAGCTTTGTAAGGTATATCTTTTTATATTTTGCAGTAATATTCGGGTCTCTCATGTGCTGAAATACCTGCAGATATTCAGACGTAAACTCATATTGAAGCGTATAGTCCAGCGGAATATAAGACTGATCCGGAATGATGACCTTTTTGAATTTCATAGGATTTTTCACAAAAACGATCCGGTCTTCAGGTATGCCAAACGTTTTTAAAAAATCCTTGACAAAGAATGCATATTCCGATGACCTTATATTGTCTCCCCAAACTTTGACCGTATACTCCCACAATACCGTCACAGCGACCTTTAAATTGCTGTCGGCATTTTTTATAAACCACCATATCCTGTCAGCAAAACACTCACATACTAAATGCCCGGGATGGTTATACATAGCTCCGCCGTATACAACGGTTTCATCCAGATACTCTATCTCCTCCGGCGGCACGGTATAGCTGTCCCGAAAATGTCTTTTGCCACCGCCGTGCTCCGGGTCAAAAATCTGATGTCCCGCTATAAAATTGAAGCTTTCATCGCAAACACCGCCGTACGTTTTGCCATTGATCTTCTTGCCCGGCAAAATGATGCCGTTCTCAACCTCCCTGACGCCTAATTTACGGTTTGAGAAGTAGCTTTTTTTCATTGGACGGGTGACCCTGTCCATATACTTCACGGGCATATAAATGTGGTCGGCAATATACTGATCGCTGTAAAAGAAGTTGCGGTGATAAAATGTAGGCTTATTTGCAAAGGCGTCATAACAGGTAACGTCTACGATCTCCGACTTTTTGGGGTCGTAGACGGCGAAATTCAAGCCTCTTTCGTCCAGTGACCAATTGGTTCCGTCAATGGTTATTTCCGCCTTGTAATGCTCGGAGGCGGCGTAAAGCTCTGCCTTCCCCGCCGTTCCCTCTAAACGGACAGGCTGATTTGCTATCTCGGAAACGCCGTCGCAGAGGACATTGCCCCTGTCGGCGGCTCCCAGATACATAAAGCGGAAATTATCCGGAAAGCTCAAAAAGCCTAAGCTGCGTATTTTCTCCACCGCTGTCTCGGAAACGTTGGGACCGGAAACTTCCTTAGTGCACAGAATGATCAGGTATCTGTCCTTAAGCTCATTCATAATGTCCAGATAAAGCTCGAAATCTCTGGTGTGCTTCAGATCGTCCAGATACTCCTCAAAGGTCTTTTTTTCGCTCATAGCTTCCTCCCAACAACCGAATAAAAGTTTTCCCATCACTGCAGGCTCATAAAATCACGCAACCGGCTGCGTCTGTACCGTCACCCCGGCATTCTCCAGCGTGTAGGAAGCGGAAAATTCTCTTACAGCGTCAACAAGCCCTTGATTTTTGGATAAGACCCACCAGCGGAAGCTCTGAAGCTCCTCTCCTGACGTATCAATAAGAGAGCAGGTCATTTCCTGCCCTGCAAAGGCGGCGGTATCCGCTTGGTCATCTCCGTATACAAAAATCAGACAATCCTCTGGCACGTTTTTTATGATCTCCGCAAATTCCTCGGAAGGATCTGCAACCACAAAATCAGCGTCCCATACGTTATGCCGATTGAGACGCTCAAATATCACGCCCTTAAAATCCTTGTAAGCACGGTTTTTAAAGTGGTCAAGCTGCGATATGTCAATTCCGGACACGGTTATTTTTTCGGGAACACCCACGGCGCCTATCAGTGTAAAGGCTAAAAGAGTGAAATGAATGTATCTGAAGAAGTCGAAGATGCGTCCCCCAAAAACCGTTGCACCGGCGTTATGAGCATCACAGTCCGTGCCAAGGTCGGGATATACAATATCTATCTGCTTGTCCATCAGGGAAAGTACCTCTGTCGGAAATTCCGATGGCAATTGCTTAAATGCGGAAAAGGCTTTTACAAAGCCTTCCGGCAAGTCAGCGGGGAGCTTTATCGCATAGTCGGCGTCGCTGAAATAATAGTCGATAAGAGTTTTATAAAAGAAGCATACCGCGCCAAGCCCGTCCTCACTCATATACCTGAAGGGCATATCCAGCTTGTGTATCTCAAAAGAGCGCTTTGTATAAAACGGTGAGCCGAAGGTCAGTACGGTGTCAAAATCGTACCTTTCCGCATTATAACCCGCCGTGAGCTGACGCTTCTGCTCCTCGTCAAGACCGGCAAGGGCTTCGTAAAATCCGAATATTTCAGCGTCAGTCTTGCCGATTATAGGATCGCAGACAGACCTTTCGGAATATAAATACGCTTTTGTGCAGTTTTCGCCTTGAGCGTCCTGTAAATGCATATCTCTTATCAGGCAGCCGTAGGCATAAGCCTCGGGGTGCAGATACATAAAACGGGATACGGCTCTGCCGGACGCATGATCGGAAAAGGAGTTGTCTGCCGCTTCAACAGACATATATCTGACGGAGTTCATCTCAAAATATAGTACGAATGGGTTGTACTCCTCAAATAATACATAAATATCTGAGAATTGAAGCGGGTCTATGCTTATTTTCCTGAAAAAATCGGATATTGTATGATTTATATGCGCTTTTGTTTCTTCACGGGAGCGTGCGCCGTATCGGACGGTTTCAAGGGGATCGGGCGTTTGATAATATTTTATTTTGTCAATATGAGGGCAGCAGGGTGAGGATACCTCTCTGTCAACAAGAAAAACCGCTTCGTCCTGCGGGTGATACTTAAATTTGTGCACGACAGACCTTATGACGCATACGGAGCCTTGAATACAATAGAGTACCATAAGCCGCCTTCCTTTCCCCTTTGTCTGACAACCGGCAGGTCGCTGACATAAAACCGCTTAAAGCCGATCACTCGGCTTTAAGCTGTTTTAAAATATTCAAAAAAGCATCAGTCCACGCATATAATAAGCTGCGCCTGCTTGCCCTTCCACTCGATCTTGTAGGTGCGTGCCTTCACGATCTTTTTCAGCGCAGGCAGTATCATGTTGACGCTGCGCCCCTCGCCGTTCTTTTCGTAGTCCCTGACAGGGCACTCGGGGCACTTGCTGTCGCCGCAGACCACGTCGTAGCAGGGGCTGCCTATCTTGTCGCTGCCCACCGCCTCCTGCGCCATGCTGTTCAGGTAAAGCAGCTTGTGGGTCTCGGGCTCTATCACATACACAAATGAGGGGTGGTAATCCAGTATCGACTCGATGGATTTGGAGAATTTTTCGGATATCCTCTTGTTCCGCTCCTTGAGAAGGAAGGTAGACAGGACCTTAGCGATAAACGCCAGTGCGTCCACCTGCTCCTGAGTCCAGAAGCGGTTGCTCCTGTACTCGTCGAAGCCTACAAAGCCTCTGAACTTGCCGTCCTCCAGAATGGAGCACTGCAGCACGGATTTTACCCCCTGCCGCTCCAGTATCTCACGCTGTGAGCCTTCAAGAGAGGTTATATCGTGGCAGTAGAAAATGCCGTCCTCGTTCCAGTTTTCGTGGTAGCTGCCGTCAAGATCGTCCTCGTAGGAGAGATTCTGCAGTGAACCCATCTGGGACTGGGCACCCTCGGCGCACCACTCAAAGGTGTTGGAGCAGTGCAGATCGTCGTCGGAATTTTCAAATATGTATACCCTGCTGACGTCAAAGGTCTCGCCCACCAGCTTCAGCATACGGTCAATGCCCGACTGCATATCTGCGCTGCTGTAAAGTGCGCTGAACACCCTCATTATAAGTGAGGAGAAGGAATTGGGATTGCTGCTGAGCATGGGTCTTGCAGTGTCTGAGCCGGTGTCGCTGACACGGTAGGAGGTCTCGTCCATGCTCTCCCGCTCAAACATCACGACGCAGTTCTTGCCGTTGTTCTTCGCCTGATACAGTGCGCTGTCAGCCTGCTTTATCAGATGGATGTAATCGCTGTTGCCCGAATCGGATATGGTGATGCCTATGCTGCTTTTCACATTGCCTATCTCAGGGACTTCAATGTTGGATATCTGCTGCAGCACCGTCTCAGCCTTTTTCTTGGCAAGGGCGGGGTCGGCGTGGTTCAGGAACACGATAAACTCGTCTCCGCCGTAGCGTCCTACGATATCGGTGCCTCTGAACACGCTTTTCAGCTTGGTGGCAAAGGTTTTCAGGAATTCGTCCCCGAACAGGTGACCCAGACTGTCGTTAATGCTCTTGAAGTCGTCTATGTCCAGCATCAAGAGAGAGCCTTTGGTGTTGCGCTCCAATGCCTTGCGTATCAGATCCTCGGTGGTCGCCTTGTTGTAGATGTCAACGCAGAGAGCGTCGTACTTCGCCTTTTCACGCACCAGATTCATCTGGGTGACCTCGTCGTCCACGTCCTCCAGCTTGCCGATGATGCGGAACACATTGCCGTCCTCGTCGCTTATGCTCTTGCACAGGCAGCGGAACCATATTTTTTCCCTGCCGTCCGAGGTGTTCAGCCTCATGGGCAGCTCCTCGGTGCCTTCGGCTGCGGAAAGATTGTCAATCATCTCACGCACAGGCTCTCTGTACTCTGCCTCAATAGCCTCAAAGTTGCTCAGGCTGTTCTTCTTGAAATCGTTCACCACCACGGGAGTGCGGGTGCCGTCCTCGCTCTGGGTAGCCCAAGGGTAGTAGGTCAGCACGTCTGACTCGGTGTTGTAGTCAAATATTATCGTTCTGGACTCCTCCAGCAGCAGCTGGTAAATCTGCTCCTGAACCGTCTGGCGGCGGTCAAATTCCACCTTTTCGCTTACGTCGTCAAGAGCGGCGTACACCATAAGCTCGCCGTCCTCCTCGGCAACGTTGTATCTTGTGTTGAGCCAGAAGGGAGTGCCGTCCTCCTTATAGGTCAGACGGGTGGTGTCGCCGTGGCAGCCTGCAGACAGTGCGTTCCGCGGGAAGTCTATCGCAATGTTGACGTGACCCGATTTGTTGTCTGCGCCGCGGTCTGCCGCAAAAATATTGAATATCTGGTCGCTGGTGTAAACGGGAATCGCCTTGCCGTCCTCCACCTTCAGTATGCCCACTCCCACGGGAATGTTCCTGACGGCTTTGTCCAGCATATTCATGGTCTGCTCCAGCTTTTTCTTCGACATGATCTCGTCGTGTACCACGTTGATGGTGCATATAGACTTGCGTATCTTGCCCTTTTCGTCCTTGTCGAAGTACAGGAACAGCCTGCACCACTTGTAGCTTCTGTCCGCCATCTGTAAACGGAGCACGCATTCCGTGCCCGAATCCTGCTTGTAGGCGCTCTGAAGAAACTCCTTGTACTCGCCGCGGTCGTCGGGGTGAATGGCGGGAGCCTTCATATACTCCTTTTCCTCAAACATCTCGTCCTTATTCATCAGCTCATCGGCGGCGAACATGGAGAAAGTAGGAGTGATGATGGTGGTGTTGGTGGTGTGGTCAAATTCCAGAACGGTGCAGTGGGGATACTTGCCGTCGGCTCTCTCCCTCAGGTCGTCCTGCGCAATGTTGTAGTAGGCTATGTAGGTGGTATCTGCGGTCATCTGACTTGTAACGTCGGTGACTGCAATGCAGAATATCGGGTTCTCGTCCGTGCCGCCCAGCCTTTTGAACAGGGTGTCGATATAAACCATATCGCCATGGGTGTTGTAAATGCGGAGCACCGCTCTCACGCCGCCCTTTTTGACGAAGCACTCGGCGCAGCCCTTTTGCACCTTTTTCTTGTCTTCCTCATGGAACTTGTCAAGAATATTGTAATCCTCGGCTGCCACGTCGTCCGAATCCAGACCCGTGATACGGGTATATCCGTCGTTTATGCGGATAACGTCCAGCCTGTCGCCGTTCACCTCATATATGGCGTAGCCGTCAAAAATTTCGCCCAGCAGCGTGGAAACAAAGCTGTTGCTGTCCAGCAGCAGGTTTATATCTTCGGCGGTGTTTATGGCGCTCAGCTTGTAATCGGAGGAATTGCCGCCGGAGCTGCCGATGGTCTCGGTGAACTCTCTTTCGGGGGTGGGCTTGGAGAAGTAGTAGCCCTGAATGTAGGAGCAGCCTATGCTCTTGAGGAACAGGTACTGTTCCTTAGTCTCAACGCCCTCGGCAAGCATGGGCACGTTGAGCCATCTGGACATTCTGGCAACGGAGGTAACTATCGTCTTTACCCTTTCGCTGCTCTCGAAGCCCTGCATGAACTTCATATCCAGCTTCAGCAGGTCGATGGGTATATCCTTCAGTGTGTTCAGGGAGGAATAGCCGCTGCCGAAGTCGTCCATCAGGACGGGGAAGCCCTTGGCTCTCAGCTTGTTTACCGTTTCAAGGAGCTGAGCGGGGTTGTCGTTGTAGGCGGTCTCGGTTATCTCTATCCTGAAATATTTGGATTCTATGCCGTAGCTTTCGGTGAGCGCTGCGATTATATCGAAAAGCTGAGGATTATACAGGCTCATGCGGGAGATGTTCACCGAGATGGGGAAAGGCTCAAGCCCGTTTTCCCTGCGCTTCTGGTGATACTTGCACACCTGCTCCAGCACATAGATATCCAGCTCTGCGATAAAGCCGTTGCGCTCGAACACGGGGATAAACTTGCCGGGGGAGATCATGCCCTTGGTGGGGTGGTTCCAGCGGACAAGAGCCTCGGCGCTTACAAAGCGCTTTGCCTTGATACCGTAGACAGGCTGATAGAACACCACGAACTCGCCGTTGTCGATGGCACGGCGGGTCTCGTCCCGTATCTCCTGCTCCTCCACCATCGCCTGACGCATTTTCTCGTCGTAATATGCGATGTGAGTGCTGTAGCTGCCGTTTATGGACTGGCAGGCGATGCCCGCTCTGTCGCACATCACCTCCACGGAAACGTCCTTGTCCTCCGCCTTGTAGATGCCTATGTATATCTGGATATCATGCTTGATGGATTCTACTTTGTTTATGTCAGCCACTATCTCACAGTGGAACATCTCCGGGTCCAGGTCTATGCTGGGCACCAGCATTACAAAATTATCCGCATGATAGCGGGCGTAGATGGCTCTTCTCGGTGCTATGCGCCTGAGACTGTCCGCAATGGTCATCAGCAGCTTATCTCCCATCTCACGTCCCAGAATATCGTTTATCAGCTTAAAGCCGCCCACATTGAGGCGCAGCACGGAGTAATCCGAGTGTTTGTCCTCCGTTATCTGCCTGCCGGCATTGGCGTAGAAGGCGTTGCGGTTGTACATTCCCGTGAGGGGGTCCTGATATGCGTTTGCCTTCAGCTCGTTTTCGTACTTCTTTTCCTTGGTTATGTCGGTGACGAAGAAGTATATCTGCGCCTTGCCGTCGCCCAGATTGGTGACCTGAGCCTTGAGCATCACCCAGACGTCCTCGCCGTTATATGCCTTGCAGCAGAAGGTGCTTTCCACCACGGGGTGGTTATTCTCCAGAGCTACCTGTATCTGCGTATCCAGCATTTCCATGGTGCCCTCGTCCAGCATACAGAAGGGCTTTTCGGACAGCTCCGACAGGCAGGTGACGTAATCCGGATACTTGAACAGCTCCGCCATTCCGTTGGTGCAGTACAGGAAATTGTAGGTGCCGTTCTTTTCCCTTTCCAGCATGGAAACGCCGCCGGGGGCATTGTTCATCATCATGGAGATGATCTTTTCGTTCTCGGCGTCCTTTTTCAGCAGCTCAAATTCGGTGCGCATATTCTCAAGCTGGCGCTTATGCAGCACACTGCTGACTCTCTGGAGCACAAGGCGGCTGTTGAAGGGGCGGACGATAAAGTCCACCGCACCCAGCTGAAATGCCTTCAGCTCGGATTTTACGTCGCTTTCGGCGGTTATGACTATTACGGGGAGAAATTTCAGATCCTCATCGGTGCCCATCACCTGAAGCACCTCATAGCCGTCCATGCCGGGCATTACTATGTCCAGCAGAACAACATCGATGATCTTGGCATTTTCCCTCATTACTTCCAGCGCCTGTGTACCGTTGGTAGCCTTCAGCAGGTTGTAGGTGTCCCCGAATATGGTGGACAGGAACTCCTGATTGAGCATTGAGTCGTCAACTACCAGAATTGTGTTTTTTTCTTTTTCCATACGCCCTCGCCATGCTTGACCGTTATACGGCAGCTCAGAAAATATTTTTTATAGGTATATTTATATTTATTTTACACTAAAAAGCCGCAAAAGTCAACCAAAATAAAAAAAATAACAGCCCCCAAATAATGCGGAGCAGCGCCCGTTCGACCCCAAAGCGCATTTTGTCGAAAGAGGAAAAGGCTTCGCTGTGCGGTTTGGGGCCGCTGTAAAAATTTAGCTGAAATAATTTACGTTTTAGGCATTGACAAATTTGCGCGGTTGTGGTATACTATCTGAGTGTTAAAATCGCGGAGTGGAGCAGGGGCAGCTCGTCGGGCTCATAACCCGAAGGTCGCAGGTTCAAATCCTGCCTCCGCAACCAGCTATAAAGC
>JAFLUH010000019.1 GCA_022508895.1 Oscillospiraceae bacterium | reverse complement strand
TATCATACAAATTTTAGTTTGTAAAGGGGAATGAAAATAGATTTACGGAAGCGGAAATTTTCACAAAAAAAGAGCAGCGTTGTCCCCGCTGCTCCTTTTTTCAGCAATTCTTTATTTTGCTCTGGTAAATGTTCAGCAGCTCGCCGAACCTCTGGAAGTGAACTATCTCCCTTGCCCGCAGGAAGCGGATAACGTTGTTCACGTCCGGATCGTCGGAGAGGCGGAGGATATTGTCGTAGGTGGCGCGGGCTTTCTGCTCTGCCGCCAGATCCTCCACAAGGTCGGCGATGGGGTCGCCCTTGCTCTGGAAGTAAGCCGCCGTAAAAGGCGCACCCGACGCATTCACCGGATAGACCGCATTGGAATGGTCTACATAGTAATCCCCCACGCCGTAGCGGTCAAAGGACTTTGCGCCCTCGCCTGAGGTGAGCTGGGAGACGATGGAGCCTACTATTTCAAGGTGGGAAAGCTCCTCGGTGCCTATGTCCGTCAGCAGTCCTATGCCCATATTATCCGGCATGGAAAACCTCTGGGACAAATACCTCAATGAAGCCGCCATCTCGCCGTCAGGTCCGCCGTACTGGCTGAGGATTATCCCCGCCAGCTTGGGGTTCCTGTTGGTTATCCTTACAGGTATCTGCGTCCGCTTTTCAAATACAAACATACTTCACCTACACCCTTTCCGGAGGCCATGCCCCGCACAGCCAATCCCAGTTGTTGTCGTCCCTGCTGCCGCAGGGGGTCAGCGGGTAGCAGTTCTCCTCAAAGGCTTCCTTGCAGGCCTTGTACTGCCTGCAAGCCTCTCTGAACATCTCTATCGCCGTGCCGTCGTCGGGGTGAGTGTCAAGGTAGAGCTTCAGGTCCTGCATATAAAAGCTCGCCTCGCTCACCGACTGCATCAAACGGCGGCAATTCGCATTATTTTCCATCAAACAGTCCCCTTTCATACACACCTATGGGAATATTCAGCTCGGGGAATATCGTCCCCTCACACATCGCCTTCTGCGGCGTATACACCTTGCCCATGCGCTGAACAGGCACATAGGCGTAGCCGACTCTTCTCATCATGCTGTCAGAGTCACAGCAGTGGCGGTAATACTCGTTTTGCATTTGTGACATCTTCTCCTTTCTAAAGCATTGAGCTTCAATACATTGTATGCACACGCCGGAAAATGGGTACAAAAAAGCGAAGGGTCGCTTGCCCTTCGCTATTGTTTTTTGCGGTCACGGTCTGCCGCCCGGACCTCCGCCGGGGCTGCCTCCCATTCCGCCGCCGAAGCCGCCGCCGGGATTTCCGCCCATGCCGCCGCCGAAGCCGCCGGGATTGCCGCCCATGCCGCCGCCGAAGCCCGTTTCGCCGGAGCCTGCGGTAACGGTATATCCTGTGCTGCCGCTTGTTGTTACGGCGGCGCCGCTGCCGTACAGTCCGCCGTTGCTTTCACCGCTGACGGAAACGTCGGTGTAAAGGGTGTAGGTCTCGCCTGTTTTGATATCAGGTGAGGAGATGACAACATGCTGCACCTGCTTTGCCACGGTGAATACAACGATGTTGTTGCCGCTTTCGTCCTGCAGTGCAAGAGTGCTTCCTGCGTTCATGGATACCTGTGTGCTTATACTGCTCTGTGAGGAGGAGGCGGAGGGACTTTCCGCCATCTGACGGCTGCCCACCGCTATCAGCGTGCCGCCGTTCACGGTGATGGCGTTGTTTCTGTCGCCGCAGTCAAGCGCACCGTCGCCGCCGCTGGTAGGCCCGTTTACAAGAACGGTCCCGCCGTTTATCGTGATATTGCCGTTGGAATCTATGCCGTCGCCTGCGGCGTTGATACAGATGAAGCCGCCGTTGATGTACATATCGTGAGTACCGCTGTCATCGGCGGAGGTGCTGAAGCCGAAGTAGTCGCTTCCGCCGCCGCTGTTCATGCCGTCGTCGCTTGACACAATGCTTATATTGCCGCCGTTTATGGTAAACAGTGCCTTGCTCTCTATGCCCTCGGTGGATTTCAGCACGTCGATGGTGCCGCCGTCTATCTGCAGATCGCCGTGGGAGGAAATGCCCTTTCCCGACGTTGAGGTGAGAGTGATAACGCCGTCGGCTATGTTCAGCGTTCCTGCGGAGTGTATGCAGTGGTCGGTGGAGCTTATCGTTATCTCGCCGCCGCTGATAAGCATTGCGCCGCCGCTCTTTATGCCCTTGGAGGTGGCGTCGTCGTCGGAGGAAGTGCTGCCGCCTCCGCCCCATGGATTGCCCCAGCCGCCGAAGCCCCAGTCGTTGCCGCCGGTCGCTACCTCGCCTGTTGTTGTTATTTTAACTGTACCGCCCGTAACGGACATATCCTGCTCCGCCTGTATGCCGTCCTCACCTGCGCTGACGGTGACAATGCCGCCGCTGATAAGCACATAGCCTCTGTCCTCGTCGGCGTCGTTGGTGGACTTTATACCGTCCTTTCCTGCGGAAACGGTGACATTGCCGCCCTCTATCACCACGCTGTCTTTGCCCCTGATACCGTTATTCACTGCGGTAACGGTGACATTGCCGCTTTCGATGGTCAGGTCGTCGCTGCACCTGATGCCGCCCTTGTAATTGCCGTTTACGGTAAGGCTTCCGCTGCCGCAGATTATCAGGTCGCTTTTGCAGTAAATGGCGGCGTTGGGTTCGTCCTCGTCGGAGGATTCACCGTCGCCCTTAAAGCTGTAGCTGCTGCCGTCGGCAAGGAAGTTCTCGCTGCCATCCGCCAGCTCTATGCAGAGATTTTTTGCATTGCGGCAGTATATTGCAGCGCCGCTGCCGTTGGTTACGGAAACGCCGTTCAGCAGCAGCTTCACGTTCTCCTCGGTGTCTATATAAATGCAGCCGTCGTCAATTACGCCGCTGATATTGTACACCCCTCCCTCGGTAAGGGAAAGTACTCCGTCCTCGTACCAAGCGCCGTCGCCGCTGACGCTTATCTCCTCGCCCAACGTTACCGTGCAGGCTCCCTCAAACTTCATCTCTTCGGAGGAGGCGTTTCCGTTGGTCAGCGTCTCGGCAGCGCCCGAAGCAGACTCAGACGGCTGTGTGGCGATGTTTGCGGCGGGTTCCTCCGACGGGTCGTTCGATGTGCAGCCTGACAACGAATAAGTCATGGCAATTGCCGCAGATAAAATAAGTAATGTGGTTTTTTTCATGATAACTACCTGCCTTTCACTGAATACAAGTGTATTACCCGAATGTGATATTGCTGTGAAGAAAAATAAATGTTTCGGGGAAAAGTTGGGGTTGTTTTATCGTCAAAAATATGATAGAATAACATTATCAACTTGACAGGAAAGGCGAATGCTATGTTTATAAGAAAAAACCTGCTGAAGCTGTCGGCTTTGCTGACGGCGGCGGCAATGCTGGCTGCCTGCACGGGCGGCAATGACGGCAATAACGGCAATGACGGCGGCGCTGCCACTCCGGAGGGCGACTGGAGCTACAGTCAGCTTGCGATGGGCGGCGGCGGATATGTGACAGGCGTTTTCTCCACCTCGCAGGAGGACCTGTACTACGCAAGGACCGACGTAGGCGGAGCTTACCGCTGGGACGAGGGACAGGGAAAATGGATTTCCCTCTCCTACGGCGTTACCGAGGAGAATGTAGGCATGATGGGCATTGACGGTCTGGCAGTTGACCCTGACGAGCCGAACAAGCTCTATCTGGTGGCGGGCACCTCCTATTTCAGCAACGGCAGGACGTGGGTGCTTATATCCGACGACTACGGCGACAGCTTCGAGGAGGTGGAGGTCACGGACCTTATCTCCGCCAGCGGCAACGGCATGGGCAGGCAAAACGGCGAACGCATAGCCATCGACCCCGTAAACAACGACATTCTTTATCTGGGCGGCAGAACGGGCGGTCTTATAAAGAGTACCGACGGCGGCAGGACATGGACGGCCGTACAGTCGCTGTCCGACGCCGCAGCAGTCAATTCAGGCAGCGGCGTGTGCACCGTTGCGGTGGATACGGATTCCTCCGACGGCTCCGCCTGCCTGCGTATTTTTGCGGGTATCTCCAAGGGCGGCGAGAACAACGTTTTCGTCAGCGAGGACGGCGGCGAGAGCTGGACGGCGGTAAGCGGTCTGCCCACAAACCTTGTTCCCCAGCGCATGAGGCTGGACGGACGGGGCGGTCTGATAATCGTTTACGCCGATTCGGAGGGCCCTTGGGGCGGCAGCGGCACGGGCGGCATTATGCGGCTGAATATCGGAAGCGGCGAGGTGGAGGACATCAGCCCCGCAAACCGCAGCTTCGGCGACGTTGCTATCTCCCCCGACGACCCCGACAAGATGGTCGCAGTCACCGAAAACGTTTGGACGGAGCAGCCTAACGGAGCTTACGGCGACGAATTTTACGTTACCTCCGACGGCGGCGCAGCCTGGCACTGCATAAACGAAAGCATGACCTTCACGACAGGGGAGATAGACTGGATAGCCAACGCCGCCATACATTGGTGCGGCTGTCTTGCAATAAGCCCCTTCTTCGACAGTCAGATAAAGGTGACGTCAGGCAACGGAATTTTTGCCTGCGACAATATCTGGGCGTCCGCCCCCGAGTTTTACTTCGATTCCAAGGGCATCGAGGAAACGGTGCCCATGGGTCTGGCAACTATCCCGGGCGGTCCTATCGTGACCGCAGTGCTGGACTACGACGGCTTCGTCAACGACGACCCCTTCACCTACGGCGACGTGCACAACAGTCAGGCTGGGTCGATGACCGATATAGCAGTGGCTTACGGAAATGCAGACGTCTGGGTGAAGTGCGGCAAGGACGGCGGGTTCTGGTACACCCTCGACGCAGGCGCCACATGGCAGAAGGCAAAATCAGACCCTGTAAGCGGCGCAGGCGGAGGCGTTGTGGGTGTCTCCGCCGACGGCTCCCGCTTCTTCTGGGCTCCCGACGGTTCATTTTCCCTTTACTACACCGACGATAACGGCGGAAGCTGGGCTCAGTCCTCGGGAATATACGTCACAGCCAGCATAGCGGGCGACCCCGTGAACAGCGATTACATCTACGCTTCAAGCAGCGGCTCCTTCTACGTCAGCAGCGATAAGGGCGCCACCTTCACCGAGACCTTCACCGCCATGTCCTCCTCCATGAAGATAGCAGTGGTCCCCGGCAAAGAGGGCGTGCTGTATCTTCCTGCAATGGGATTGCAGAAGTCCACCGACCACGGTCAGAGCTTCACAAGGATAGACAGTGCGGCAGGCTGTCTCGGCGTAGGCGTGGGCAAGGGCATGAGCGACGGTCAGGAGGCAGTATATATCTGGGGCAGACCCACCTCCGACGACCCCATGGGCATCTACTGGTCCACCGACGACGGAAAAAGCTGGCGGCAGGTCAACGGCGATTATCAGTTCGGCGGCATGGGCAACGGGTACTTTATCAAGGGAGATGCAAATGTGTGCGGACGGTGCTATATAAGTACCGTTGGGCTGGGCGTTGTGGTTTGCAGCCTTGACAGTTGACAGTAAAAAGTACACAGTAACCGGTAGAGGTTGTGCCTATGTGACTTTGCCTGCAAAGTCACATGAGCACGGATTTTGAATGGCAGGCAAAATGTTACAATATGGTAACAATTTGCCTGCCATTGTTGATTTTAAAAAGAAAGTATGCTATAATATCCCTTGGACAAATTTCTGATAATATTCAGTAAAATAAAGGAAATCCGTCAAAGGAGAGAGACACCGAAATGGAAATAACCAGCGGACAGGTATACAGAAAGCTCAATGCTACCATTGATGAGATAGAAAAAGTGATAGTGGGCAAGCGGGACGTTATCACCATGCTGGTGGTGGTGCTGCTGGCAGGAGGACACGTTCTTATCGAGGACGTTCCCGGTACGGGAAAGACCACCCTTGCAACGGCGCTGGGCAAGGCGACGGGACTGCAGTTCAAGCGCGCGCAGTTCACACCCGACGTCACCGCCTCGGATATCACCGGCTTCAACCTGTTCAACAAGGAAAGCAACAAATTCGAGTTCCGCCCGGGAATGGCTATGACCAACATACTGCTGGCGGACGAGATAAACCGTACCTCCCCCAAGACCCAATCCGCTCTGCTGGAGGCGATGGAGGAGCACAACGTCACCGTGGACGGTCACACCTACCACCTTCCCAGCCCCTTCATGGTAATAGCCACCCAGAACGAGCTGGGCTTCGTGGGGACGTTCCCCCTGCCCGAGGCGCAGCTTGACCGCTTTATGGTGAAGCTGAGCATGGGCTACCCCACCCCCGAGGAGGAGCTGGCGATACTCACCGACCGAGCCTCCTCCGACCCCATTTCCAAGGTGCAGAACGTCTGCGGCGCCGAGGAGCTGGAGCTGTTCTCCAAGCTTACGGGGCAGGTGAACACCGACAGGGCGATAAATCAGTATATAGTGAGCTTTACGGCTGCCACCAGATTTCACCCCGCAGTTCTGATGGGGGCAAGCACAAGAGCGTCGCTGGCGCTTATGCGCTGCTCACAGGCGCTGGCGCTGGTGTCGGGGAGAACGTATGTCACCCCCGAGGACGTTTTTGCAATGATACCCTATGTACTCACCCACAGGATACATATAAAGCAGGAGGCAAAGATGAAGGGCATGACCCCCGCAAGGGTCATCGACGAGGTGAAGCGCTCCATCATGCTCCCCATGAGAAAGGCGCAGGGCTGATATGGCGACCTACCGTATCATCTACGGGATAGTGCTGGCGGCGGCGCTGGCTTTCTCTCAGATGTATGCAGGGCATCTGTCCTCAGTGATACTCATAACGGTGCTGGTGCTGCCCTGTATTTCGCTGATAATGACGGTGATAAGCAGATTTGCCTTTAAGCTGCGCTTCGACGGCAAGCGTGAGGTGCTGTGCAAGGGCAGCGAGCTTTACATACGCATACCCGTTTCCAACCGCTTTATCTTCCCCTTTTCCTCCGCCGTTATAGAGGCGTCCATGCCCACCAACCAGGACAATAAAAGGGCGGTCATGGTGTTTTCCCTTGCCCCGCTGCAAAGCAGGCTGCTGAAGATAACCGTTCCCCTGACATATCGGGGAGAGTATGACTTTACCCTTGAACGGGTGGTTTTCTGGGATATGTTCAGGATATTCAAAATAGCCAAAAAGCTGAAGCTGAGCAAAAAGGTGCTGGTGGTGCCGAGGCTGTTCGAGGTGCAGGGAGGGCAGACCGACTTCACCTCCGCCGAGGACGACACCCGCTTCGTCTCGGTAAATTCCGAGGCGGGCGAGCGCAGCTTTGTGCGGAAATACACCGACGGCGACGACGTTCGGCGCATACACTGGAAGCTCTCCTCCAAGCAGGAGGACTACATGGTGTGGCAGAACACCAAGGGTCAGGCGTCCGAAATATCGGTGCTCTGCGATATGACAAATTTCGGCGCAGACAGGGCGGACGCCATTATCGAGGCGGGGCTTGCAGTCTGCCTGTACAATCTGAAAAGCGGCAAGGTGTCGGCGCTGTACTGCTATGACAGAAAGCTCAGCGGTACACGGGCGATGCCCATTCACATTCCCGAGGCGCTGTACGCCGCTCAGGAGGAAACGGCGACCCTCTGCACCTACGAGCCTGAGCCTTACTTTCCCGCATGGGCAAGGTCGGTGTTCAGCGAAAAGGGCGGCGAGGACAGCTCGGCGGCGGTAGTGCTTATCACCTGCACCGTAACTCCCGATCTGGCAAAGCTGGTGGAGGAGCTGTCCGCAGAATCGCCTGTGGCTGTGCTGCTGACGGGCGGCAGCGAGGGCGAGCATCGGCTGTCTCGGCTGAAAAACGTGCGGCACGCCGTAATGAATCCCGAAAATATACAAAACGAGATATCAAAGGCAATACTTACCATAAACGGTATTTGAAATGAAGCAGAAGAAAAGCATAGCGGTCTACCAGTTCCCTTACTATAAAACCGAAAAGGGCTTTATCAGGATATTGCTGACAAAGGCCCTCTTTGCCTGTGCCCTCGCCTTTTCAGGCGCAGGGCTTTTTACCGTTTTGCTGGAGCTGGACGTGGAGGTGCGCACCTACGGCAGCTATGACTGGCTCGACCCGCTTCTCCCCGCTCTGCTTGCCACGGCGGTCTGTCTGGTCACTATCCTGCTGCTTGGCTTTTTCCCAAGGCTTTATGTTCTGATATTCGATATAGCGGTGTTTATCCTTATCTTTTTCAAGCTGCAGCTTCCGCAGTCGGGTCAGGACCTGCTGTATCAGATATTCAGGGTGGCGGACGGCAGCTTTATAAAAACGGCGGGTATCCTCTCCCAGAGCGAGCTGAGGGACCCGATACCCTTCTTCATGGCGCTGGTCTTCGTCTACGGTATGCTTTGCGCCTTTTCCTCCTGCCAGAGGTTCAGACCGCTGGCAGTGCTGACCTTTGCGGAGATAATGATGATACCCGCATTTTTGGGGCAAAGCCTGCACTTTTCATGGTGGATGGCGGTGCTTATCGCCGACGTGTTCGGTATGTGGACGGTGACGGTGGCTGCCGCAGGAGACGCAGTCCTTTCCTCGGGCTATTCCTCAAACCTGCACATGACGGACTACGTTTACCTCAAGGCAAACAAAAAGCTGTCCCCCAAGGACAGACTGCGCAGCGACTCGCTGCACTTCGGAAAGCACCTTTCCCACTGCTTCACCATGTTTATCGTCGCCCTGCTGACGCTGGGCATAACCGCCTCCACGTTCCCCGAAAACGGCTCGCTGAGGCTGGACGAGATAACGGACAGCGCAATGAGCATTACACAGGACATCGGCTACTGGCTCTATGGCGTTTTCGGCGGCTCGGGGCTGAGAGGCTTTTTCTCCGCCGACGGCGGCAATATAAGCATTTCCGGCAACATAGACCCCTCAAGCCTGCCTACGGGCAACCGTGCCGTTGCGGAAATAATCACCGAAAACAAGGACAAGCTCTATTTAAGGGGAGATATAGGCTACCGCTTTGAAGAGGATCAGTGGAAGTCCATCGCCGGACTGGATTACGGCGGGATAAGCTATAACGGCTTCACCATGGAGCAGGTGCTGAACAGCTATGCTCCCGAGATGCAGTATTATCTGATGAGATGCCGCCTGACCCGTGACTTATACAACGGCACCGATTACATAAAGATGCAGACGGTAAAGGTGAACTATCTGCAGGATATCAACACGCTGCTGATAGCGGGTCCGCCCTACGTTTTCAATAATTTCAGGGAAAACAATAATTTCAGCATTTACGGCGACTTTGTCGCAGTTGCAGACAGGGGCAGGGTGAACTCCATGCGCTCCGCTGTCATGTACTGTCCGGACGACGACGAAACCGTCGTCTCGATGATGGCGTACAGGGATTACAACGATATGGCGGACATACGGTATGAGTGGGATACCCTTTCCATGCCTGTTAGCTATGACCGTTACTCCGAGTACATAGACTCCTACCGTGAATTCGTGTACGATTACTACACCGAGATACCCGAAGCGGAGATCGGAAATATAGAGGGCTTTCTCCATGAGGTTTTCGATGACGATAATTTTCTGATAGAGCCGGGACACGCGGAAGACAGATTCGTCCTTTCCTCCTCCCTCGGTCATTTTTCCAGCGACGAAATGTACGGACGCAGCTATTTCTCCTTTTATATCAGAAACTACCTCTCCTCCTCCGGCAAATACAAATACTCCCTTGACACCGACAATTCCGCAGGGAACAATACGTTTTTGGGCAACTTCCTGAACACGACAAAAGCGGGTCACTGCGCACTCTACGCCACCACAATGTGCCTTGCGCTGCGGTATATCGGCGTGCCTGCGCGCTACGTCACCGGCTTTACGGTAGCCGACGCAGACGACTACAATAAAGACGAGAAAGGGTACAGCTACACCCTCCTCGAAAAGGATCTTCACGCATGGGTGGAGGTGTACTACGACGATGTGGGCTGGGTGCCCTACGACCCCACGCCGGGCAGAGGCGGCGCAGGCCCCTCTCCCGCCGTGACCACCACCACAAGCACCACGCCGCCTGCGACGACGCCCTCCGAGACCTCCTCCTTCACCCGTCCCACCGAAACTACCACCACCCCCTCAACAACTACCACGACCAGACCCGCCGAGCCGTCGGGCAGCTTGTCGGACGGCGGCGCTGATACCGATAAGGGCATAGACCCCGAAACAGTAAAGGTGATACTTATCGCTGCGGGCGTTATCATAGCGGTACTGGCAGTCGCAATGTCCATTGCGGGAGCCCTGAAAACACTGCGGCGCAAGGAACGGACGCTCATACGCTTCTTCCGCACGGGAGAAGCGGCTGAGGCGGTAAGCTCCATGTTCACCTTCACGCTGAAAATACTGGAGATGAAGGGAGTGCGCCGCCGAAGCGGAGAAACTCCCACCGAGTTTGCAAAGCGCGCGGATCACTCCCTCAATACAGGACTTGGCGTGGGTCTGGAGCAGGCTATGCCGCTGTTCGAGCGGGCGGAATTTGACAATGAGCCCGTATTCGGAGAGGAAGAGCGGCAGGCTGTATACGGCGCCGTCAGCGAGCTGTACGCAGAGCTGATGCTGAACAAAAAATGGCTGAGCGGCCTGTTCACAAGGATAAGGCTGTTCGGCAGGGTAAAGCTGAGGGGAAAGGAAAAATAAATGACAGTACGGGAATACGCAGGCAGGATAACCACCAACGTGGAAAAGGTGATAAAGGGAAAAAGCGAGGAAATAACGGTCATCACTGCGGCGCTGCTGGCAGGAGGGAACATACTGCTGGAGGACGTGCCGGGGACGGGAAAGACGGTGCTTGCAAAAGCCCTTGCCAAAACCTTGGGCTGCGGCTTCAAGCGCATACAGTTCACTCCCGACCTGCTGCCCTCGGACATTACGGGCATACACTTCTTCAACATGAAGGAGCAGGTTTTCGAGCTGAGAAAGGGTCCCGTGTTCACCAACATACTCCTTGCGGACGAGATAAACCGTGCAACGCCAAGGACCCAGTCTGCGCTGCTGGAGTGCATGGAGGAGAAGCAGGTCACGATAGACGGAGAGGAGCTGCTTATGGCAAAGCCCTTTGCGGTTATCGCCACGCAAAATCCCGTGGAAACAACAGGCACATTTCCTCTGCCCGAAGCACAGCTTGACCGCTTTCTTGTAAGGCTGTCCCTTGGCTACGCACCGAGGGAGCAGGAGGCGGAGATACTGGAGGGCATAGGCTACGCTCACCCGATAGACAGCCTTGAAGCGGCTGCAGAGGGCGACTTGCTGCCGAATATGCAGGAGCAGGCGGCGGCTGTACCGGTGAAAGAGGCGGTGCGGGACTATATGCTCGACATCGCAGAAGCTACCCGCAGACACTCTGCGATATCACTGGGGCTGAGCACCAGAGGCGTGCTTGCGCTGAAACGAATGTCACAGGCATTGGCGGCGGTGAGGGGCGCTGAGTTCGTCACACCCGACGACGTACAGAAGGCGGCGAAATATGTGATACCGCACCGCCTTATCTGCCGCGGAGCAGCGGCGGAAAAGCTTTTGCAGGATATCATCGCAGAGATACAGGTGCCTACCGAGGAGCTAATGGGATAGCAGATGGAAGTGATCGTTATTCTGCTGATAATCGCAGCGGCGGCGATAGCGGAATCCCTTGTCTACCGCTTTTTCGGTCTGAAAGGGCTGTCCTACACTGCGGCGCTGAACAAAAGCGAGGTCATGGAGGGGGACACGGTGGTGCTTACCGAGGAGCTGTCCAACCGTAAGCCTCTGCCGCTCCCCTTTGTAAAGACCGAGATAATAGCTCCCGCGCTCCTTGACTTCAACACGCAGGCAAAGACCAGTAAGGAGCAGCTTTGCTATATACCGAGCGTGTTTTCCCTGAAAGGCAGGGAAAAATGCACCCGTGTGCGGAACATAAAATGTATGGGCAGAGGGGTGTTCGAGTTAGGGGCTACCTCGCTGTACGGCGGCGACCTGTTCGGCTTCAGCGGCTTTACGATGCTGACGGGCGTCAGTGAGCAGCTTACGGTTTTGCCAACGCCGCTGAATGCAAGGGATTTCGAGCCCGGCAGCAGGCTGTTTTTCGGGGATATTATAGTCCGCCGCTTTATCTGCGAGGACCCGTTTTTTATCAGCGGCTCCCACGAATACACGGGCAGGGAGCCGATGAACTCGATATTCTGGAACGGCACCGCAAGAGCGGGCAGGCTGATGGCGCTGAACAGGGATTTCACCACAAGCGCAAGAGTGCTGATACTGCTGAATTTCCAGCGCCGTGACGACATTATAGCCGCCGCTCCCGATACGGTGTGCGAGGTGCTGATAAAGGCGGCGGCGCTGGCGCTTGACGAGGCTGTCAGGATAGGGGCGGAATTTGCGCTGGTGATGAATATGCCCGAGGAGGAGGCTCCCGTGGTGAACAGCGGCGAGGGCTTCCGCCTGAAGCAGCTGAGACGGCTTGCGGCGGTGAAGCCCGACTGCGACAGGGGCGCGGCGGAGTTTATCGATGGCATTTCCCTCGGTGGATATACCGATATAGTGCTGATAACGCCTACACTGTCGCAGGATACCGCAAACAAGCTGAAAGGGCTGCAAAGCAAGGGGCTGGGCGTGTTCGTCTACTCGCCGAAAAACGAAGCGGAGGCGGAGTTCTGCACGCAGATCACCCGAGCGGAGGCAAGGGAGGGCGTATGAAAGCTGAAAGGATACTGTCGGTTGTTTTTGCTTTGCTGGCTCCTCTGCCCCTTATGATAACCGCAGCCACAGGTGATAACGGCAGCATGGATATTGCACGGCTTGCGTTTTATGCGGGAATGGGACTGGCTGCGTGGCTGCTGAGCGGGGGGCTGGGGCTGCTGCTGAAAAAGGCTCCCGAAAGGATATATGCGCTCATAAAAATAGCGTCCGTCTTCGCAGGCGCAGTGGTGGTCGCACTTTGCCTGTGGCTGATGGCGGCAGTGGGAGACAACAGCGTTTCCATGCTGTTTGTGCCTATTGCAATGGCTTTCTGCTACTGGTTCGGGTACAGGCTGGGAGGCGGCAGAGAGGTGCTGCCTGCGGGCGCAATGGGAGCTTACTGCGTGGAGGCTGTCTTTGCCTACCCTATGTGCAAAGCCTTTGAGGAAAACAACAGTATCGGCTCCACGCCGATTTTGATAACGACCGCCGTTCTGACAGTGATAGGAGCGATCATACTGAATATACGGCACCTTGAACAGCTCTCATATCAGGGCGGCGGGAAAGAGCTTGCCATGTCAAAAGCCACGGTAAGCTTCAACCTGAAGAAAACCTTGACTTTTTCGGGGATACTGCTGTTTCTGTTTTTGTTTGCAGGCTTTGGGGCTAAGTGGCTGTGGGAAGCGGTAAAGGCGTTTATACTGTGGCTGCTGAACATACTGCAGAATCTTGGCAGCTTGGTGGATCTGGAGCAGATGGACATGGGGGCTCCCGACATAGAGATACCGAACAATGAAAACCCCTTTGTGCGGGCAGTCTTTTACCTGATAGCGGCGGCATTGGTGGCGGTGGGCGTATTCCTGCTGATAAAATATATAAAAAAGCTGATAGTCTCCCTTCGCAAATACCTGAAGATAAGACCCGCAAGCAAGAACGCTGACGCCTCCTACACGGACATTTACGAGGAAAGCGAACGCCAGCGGAAAACGAGCACCTACGGCAAGGCGTACAGAGCCTTTGCAAGAGAAAAGGACCTTACAAAAAAATACCGCCTCGGCTACAAGGCGTTCATGCTGCTGCTGGGCAGAAAAAATGAAAATACGCCCTCCGACACCACGGGGGTGCATCTGGCGAGAGGGCGTATATATGACGGTGTTCTTGCCGAAAATGTCGTTGAGAAGTATGAGCGGCTGCGGTATCACGATTACAGTCCCACAAGGGAGGACTGCGAGGAGCTGAACAGACTGCTGAAGGCAGTCAGGGGGCGTTAGCCCAGACGAAGCATTTCATCTATGCAAAAGCGGGCTTCAGCCGCTTCCTCCTCGGTCATGGTTATCTCAAAGCCGTTTTCGGGGTGTTCGAGGGTGTTCAGCACGTCCACGAGAGTGGTCAGCTTCATGTTGGGGCAGAGCAGCTTTTTGGACAGGATAAAGAACTCCTTGTCGGGGCACTCATACTGCAGGGTCTCCGCAATTTCATATTCGGTGCCGATAATGAACTGCTTTGCATTCGACTTCTTGGCGTAGGAGATAATGCCCGAGGTGGAGCCGACGTAATCCGCCTTCTCAACCACCTTGGGAACACATTCGGGGTGCACTAAAAGCAAAGCTTCGGGGTGAGCCGATTTTGCCGCTTCAGCTTCTTCGACGGTGACGGAGGCGTGAATGGGGCAGCCGCCCTGCACTAACTTTATGTCCTTTTCGGGAACGCTTTCCCTGACGTAATTTCCTAAGTTGCAGTCGGGTATGAACAGTATCTTATCCGCCTCCATCTTCCGCACTATCTCCACTGCGGAGGAGCTGGTGACGCACACGTCGCAGTGCCGCTTCAATGCCGCCGTGGTGTTGATATACGCCACCACCTTGCGGTCAGGCTCCTGCTTTTTCATGTACAGCAGCATTTCGGGCTCCATCTGCTCCGCCATGGGACAGCCCGCCAGGCCGTTCGCTAAATAAACGTGCTTGTCCATGTTCAGCATTTTTGCGGTCTCCGCCATAAAGTGAACGCCGCAGAAAAGTATGTTTTTCTGCTTGGCGCTGCACACGTCCTGACTGAGCTTGAAGCTGTCGCCTACTATGTCGGCTGTCTCTATTATCTCCCTTTTGATATAGCTGTGAGCCAATATGCAAAAGTCCTTTTCCTTTTTTAATTGCAGTATCCTGTCCTGCATTTCGCGTATTGTCATGGCTTTTCCCTTTCGGATTTGATGAAACAATTATAGACTATTTTTCACCGCTTGTCAATGTTCGCTATTGCAATTTTTGACAAACTATACTATAATAATCTTGGTAACTTTCACCCGACCTGTTCGGTGTTTACATATATCAACATTTTAGGAGCCAAAAATGGTATTTTCCGACTTATTCTTTCTCTACGCATTCCTCCCGCTGTGTATGCTGCTTTATTTCATCAGCAAAAATATCAAGTGGAAAAATGCGATACTTATTGTTTTTTCGCTGCTGTTTTACGCATGGGGAGAGCCGCTGTGGATCATTCTGCTGATAGACAGCACTGTCATCAACTACTGCTGCGGTCTGGTGATAGAGAATTACCGAGGTACCAAGCTGGCAAAGGCGGGTGTGGCGGTATCGCTGCTGGTGAGCCTCGGGCTGCTGGCGGTGTTCAAGTACAGCGACTTCGTGGTGGAAAATCTCAATGCGATACTCCCCATCGACATTCCTGCGCCGAATATCACACTGCCTATCGGTATCAGCTTCTACACCTTCCAGATACTCTCCTACATTCTGGACGCCTATTGGGGCAAGGTAAAGGTCCAGCATGACCCCATGAAGTTTCTTATGTTCGTCTCCCTGTTCCCGCAGCTTGTGGCGGGACCTATCGTGCGTTACGGCGTTATCGAAAAGGAGATAGACGACCGTCATTCCTCCGCCGCAGATATAAGCGAGGGAATTACCCGCTTTATAATCGGTCTGGGCAAAAAGGTCATAATCGCAAACAACCTGTTCACCGTGGTGGAGGCGACGCTGGGCGGCAACATGGAGACGCTGAGCGTTTTCGGCTGCTGGTACGGAGTTATATGCTATGCAATGCAGGTGTACTTCGACTTCTCGGGCTATTCGGACATGGCGATAGGACTGGGGCGGATATTCGGCTTCCACTTCAACGAAAACTTCAACTACCCCTTTATATGCAAAAATATCACCGAGTTCTGGCAGAGATGGCACATTTCACTGGGCTCCTTTTTCCGTGACTACCTGCTGTACGTCCCCATCTTCGGCAAGCGCAGACAGTATCTGAGCTTATTCTTAGTCTGGTTCTGCACGGGTCTGTGGCACGGCGCAAGCTGGAATTACATCATTTGGGGTCTGTACTTCGGCGTGTTCATCTTTATCGAGCGGAAGATAGGCAACAAGCGGCTGAGGAAAATACCTCTTGTGATAACCCATATATACAGCAAAATAGTGATAGTCTTAGGCTTCGGGATATTCTATTTCGAGGATTTAGGCAGATTGGGACAGTTTTTCGCAGGGCTTGTGGGAGCAAACGGCAACGCACTCTATGACATATCCCTGCAGACTACCTTTATGAACTATGTGTTCCTGTTCGGTGCAGCGGTGATACTGAGTATGCCGCTTATCCCCACCGTCAGGAAGTGGGTGATGAGCAAGGCGGCGGGAGCGGCGGTGACAGGCACTGCGCAGATAGTGTGCAATGTGGTGCTGCTGGCGGTTTGCAGTATCATGCTGGTGAATAATACCAATAATCCGTTTTTGTATTTTATTTTTTAGGAGGACGTAAACAATGGTCAAAAAAGAAGCAGTGGGATTTCACAACGGGTACAAGCTGTGGGTGGTCACCCTGAAAAACAGCAAGGGCATGGAGGTAAAGCTCACCAATTACAGCGCCGCAATAATGAGCGTGAAAGCCCCCGACAGGGACGGCAATTTTGCCGACGTGGTGCTGGGCTATGACGATGCGGAGGGCTTTATCGCAGGTACGACCTGTCAGGGCGCCGTATGCGGACGCTTCGCCAACCGCATAGGCGACGCAAAATTCACGCTGAACGGCGTCGAGTACCCCCTGTACAAAAACGACGGCAAAAACACGCTTCACGGCGGCTCGGTAGGCTACCACAAGCGTATGTGGGAGCTGCTTGCCGTTGAACACGACGAGACGGGCGGCGAAGCTCACGCAGTATTCGGCTACACCAGCCCCGACGGTGAGGAGAATTACCCCGGTACCGTGGCGATAACCGTGGACTACTGCCTTGACGAGAAAAACCAGCTCACCCTTACCTACGACGCAGTCACTGACGCAGACACGGTGCTGAACCTCACAAACCACGTTTACTTCAACCTCTCGGGCAGCGACGATATACTGGGTACCGAGATGGAGATATACGCCGACAAGTACACCCCCGTTGACGACGGGCTTATACCTACCGGCGAGATAGCGGACGTAAAGGGCACCAAGTACGATTTCACCTATCTGAGACCCATAAAGGAATTAAGCCCCGAGGGTTACGACCACAACTTTGTGCTCCGTGACAAGGCAAAGGGCGAGATAGCAAAGGCTGCCTTTGCAAAGGACGCAAAAAGCGGAAGAACGCTCACCTGCCTTACCGATATGCCCGCAATGCAGCTCTACACCGGCGGCGCCTTAATGGGCGAAACAGGCAAGGGCGGCGTTTCCATGACAAAGTACATGGGCTTCTGCCTTGAGACGCAGTTCTGCCCCGACAGCCCCAACAAGCCCCAGTTCCCCTCCTGCGTGCTGAAAAAGGGCGAGGAGTACCACCACGTTACCGTTTATCGGTTCGGAACCGACGACGAATAAATAAAACAAAAAGAGGAACGTATCGGCGTTCCTCTTTTTATGTTGGGTATTTCCTCAATCTATCTCCACTGCGACCTTGCAGTTGTGCCTTACGGCGCCTGCACGCATGATGGTGCGGATAGCACGGGCGATCCTGCCCTGCTTGCCGATAACACGTCCCATGTCATCGGGAGCAACGTGAAGATGATAAACGGTAACGCCCTCTGCGTCGGGCTCGTCAACGGTGACTTCGATGGCGGACTTGTCGTTTACAAGCTCCTCAACCATAGCGATAAGCAATTCCTTCATGTCCTGTCCCTCCATCAGCCGTTATTCTTCAGCAGTCTCTTGACGGTATCGGTAGGCTGTGCGCCCTTGGCGATCCAGTCCTTTGCCTTCTCTTCGTCGATCTTGATAACTGCGGGATCGGACTTGGGATCGTAGTAGCCTATCTCCTCGATGAAGCGGCCGTCTCTGGGAGAACGGCTGTCGGCTACCACTACACGGTAAAAGGGATTGTTTCTTGCGCCCATTCTTCTGAGCCTGATTTTTACTGCCATTTTGATTTCTCCTTCTAAAAAATTTTGTTATATATTTACACATTACGGGTGTCAGTTTTCCCATAGTTGTGTCAATATCCTTACATCGGCGGCATACCCGCCATCGGGAATCTGGGCAGTCTGCCCTTCTTCCCCAGCTTCGTCGTCTGCTTCATCATCTTCTGCATCATGTCGAACTGCTTCAGCAGTGCGTTCACGTCCTCCACCTTGGTGCCGCTGCCGGCGGCTATCCTGCGCTTGCGCTTGGCGTCGATTATGGAGGGCTTCTCACGCTCCTTTTTGGTCATGGAGCAGATGATGGCCTTGGTGCGGGGCATTCGCTTCTCGTCGATGTCCTCGTCCTTTATCTTGCCCGAAACGCCGGGGAGCATTTTGACTATCGAGCTTATGCTGCCCATCTTCTCTATCTGCTGAAGCTGCGCCAGCAGGTCGTTCATGTCGAACCTGTTCTCCTGCATTTTCTTTGCAAGACGAAGCTGCTCCTGCTCGTCAACGGTCGCCTTCGCCTTCTCTATCAGCGAAAGCACGTCGCCCATTCCCAGTATCCTGTCCGCCATGCGGTCGGGGTGGAAGGGCTCAAGGTCGTCTATCTTCTCGCCTACGCCTGCAAACTTTACCGGCTTTCCCGTTACGGCAAGCACCGACAGTGCCGCACCGCCTCTGGTGTCGCCGTCCAGCTTGGTCAGCACCACGCCGGTTATCTCCAAAGCCTCGTTGAACGCCTGCGCAACGTTCACTGCGTCCTGACCCGTCATGGAGTCCACCGTCAGCAGTATCTCGTTGGGTTCCGTTGCAGCCACGATGTTTTTCAGCTCGTCCATCAGCTGCTCGTCTATATGCAGACGTCCTGCGGTATCCAGTATGACAACGTCGTAGCCGTTATCTTTGGCATATTTGACGCTCTCTTTTGCGATAGTGACGGGGTTGGTCTGCCCCATCTCAAAGACTTTAGCCCCCGCCTTTTCGCCCACTATCTTCAGCTGGTCGATAGCGGCGGGACGGTAAATGTCGCAGGCTGCCAGCAAGGGTCTGCGGTTCTGCCCTTTCAGGTACTTCGCCAGCTTCGCCGCATGAGTGGTCTTACCTGCGCCCTGCAGGCCGCACATCATCATTACGCAGGGAGGCTTCGAGGGAAAGCTCAGCCGCTGAGTGGTGTTGCCCATCAGCTTTTTCAGCTCGTCGTGTACTATGTCTATTACCTGCTGAGCGGGGGTAAGGCTGTTCATTACCTCCGAGCCTACCGCCCTTTCGCTTACCGCAGCCACAAAGTCCTTTACCACCTTGTAGCTCACGTCCGCCTCCAGCAATGCCATGCGCACCTCGCGCATAGCCTCCTTAACGTCCTTCTCGCTGAGCTTGCCGTGGTTCTTCAGGTTCCTGAAAACACGGGACAGCTTCTCGGACAGTCCTTCAAACGCCATAAATTCTCCTTAGTAAACAGTGCGCAGCGTTTCCAGAGCGTCCAGCGCCTTCTGCTTATTCCCGTCACGGATATAGCCCTCCAGCTCCATCAGGACTTCCTCCATACGCTCACGCTTTTTCATCAGACCGATGGCGTTCTCCATCTCGTCCAGCTTTTCCTCGCTGTTGGTTATGCAGTTGAAAACGCCCTGTCTTGTTATCTTCAGCTCTCTTGCTATCTCGCTGAGAGACAGGTCGGAGATGTAGTACATTTCCATCGTCTCCTGCTGCTTTTCGGTCAGCAGTGATTTGTAGGTGATAAAATATTCGGCTCTTCTTATATCCTTTGCCATAGTGTTCCTCTTCCCTATTATATAAACTTATTTTGGTTGGCAGGCGAATGCCTACGGTTTATTATAACAATAACGTGTGCAAATGTCAAGAGGTTTGCAGCAAAAAAATCCCACTTTTTGCCGTTATAAGACTTTCTGATTGTTTATCACCAGCCCAAACTCCACCCCAAGCGTCCTCGCCGCCTGCCTGCAAAGTGACATTCTGTCCATGAATATCTCGAAATACTCCATCACCGAGCTTATCCTCTGGTCGATGGTAAGGTCCAGTATCAGCAGGCTCTTGTCGTCGGAGAAGTACACCTTTGACTGCTGGCAGGCGTAGTTCACTCTGTCGTGGACGTCCTGCGCCAAGCCGCTGGCGTCGGGGTTGCGTACCCGTGAGCGGCGCACGTCGGTCTTGTCGCCGATTATGACGGCGGCGGCTATGTGGTTCACGGGGGAGGCGGTGTGCTCGTCGTGGTTGCCGATGGCGGAGATTATGGTGCATATCTCGTCGGCGGGCATACCCATTTCATGGAGCAGCTGAAACGCCATGATAGCGCCGCTCTGCGCATGGTCGACACGGTTCACCACGTTGCCTATGTCGTGCATATACGCCGCTATCTGCGCCAGCTCGCAGTCCCTTTCGGGGAAGTTCAGCTCCGACAGGATAAAGTGGGCGGTGTGGGCGGCACGCTCAACATGGGCGTTGGAGTGCTCGGTGTAGCCGATGGAGCTGAGGGCGGCGTCGGCGTTGTTGATGTAGGTCTGTATCTGGGGGTTCTGCTTGATGTACTTGTAGGTCACGTTGCTCATTGTTATTTACCTCTCACAGTTGCAAAAATAAAATGTTTATGATACAATAAATTAAGCTTTCTTTCTGAATATCAGCAGCTTGCTGAGAATATAGTTAAGGACAAGCACAAACACACTGCTCACTGCTTTGGCAAAAAACTCCCAAAGCGCCCCGCTTATCCCCGTCAGGTCCACCATCAGGAACATTATCAGAATGTCCACAAACAGTGTAAGCGCCCTTGCACCGAAAAATCCCGCACACTCGGCAATTACCTTTGCGCCCTTTGCCTTGCTCTCGAACACCCATATCCGATTTGTAACGTATGCGAAGGTCACCGAGCAGACCCACGACAGGAACACGGGCAGCACGGTGCTGCTCTCGGTGCCGAAAACTGCCGTCAGGTTGAACACCCAGCGCAGGAAATCGGGAACGCTGTTCTCGTTCGGGAATATCCAGCGGAAAAGGTAGTATGTGGCAAAGGACACCACGGTGGTCAGCACGCCGAAAATAATGTAGTTGCAAAGCTCCTTGTGCTCCTTGTACAGCGGCTTCCACTCACTTGGGTGCAATGCCCTTCTGCATAAATCTTTTATATCAGCTTTCATTTTTTCCTCGGTTTATAATTGATACTTTATATTATACTATATTAAGCGAATTATTTCAACCGCCACAGAAAGGACCGTTTCAACAGCCATGGAAACAGGCATAATAATCGCAGTTTTAGTGCTTCTCTCCGCATTCTGTTCAGCCTCCGAAACCGCTTTCACAGGTGCAAAGCTTGTACGGCTGAAAAATATGATGGAGGAAGGCTCCAAAAGCGCCGCAATTGCGCTGAAGGTTATAGAGCGCTACGACAAATTCCTCACCACCATACTTATCGGCAACAACATCGTCAACATTGCCACCTCCTCCATCGCCACCATACTCTGCGTGAACCTTTTCGCAGACCACGGTCCCGTCATCGCCACCGCCGCCACCACGGTCATCGTCCTTATCTTCGGCGAGATAATCCCCAAGACCATCGCAAAGGGCAACGCAGAAAAAATGTGCCTTATCTTCTGCCGCATAATATGGGCGCTGATGATAATTTTTACGCCCATATCCGCAATATTCCTGCTGCTGCAAAAGGGCGTAAACAAGCTGTTTATACGCAAGACCGAGGTTACCGTGACCGAGCAGGAGCTTATGCACATCATCGACGAGATAGAGGGCGAGGGCGTGCTGGAAAAGCAGGAAAGCACCTTAGTCCGCAACGCTCTGGAATTTGACGAGACCACCGCCGAGCAGATAATGCAGCCCAGAGTGAACGTAGTCGCAATAGACATTTACGACAGCATAGAGACGGTGTCCGAGCTGTTCAAATCGGAAGCCTACACAAGGCTGCCCGTTTACGAAAAATCCCTTGACCACATAATCGGCGTGATAAGCTACCGTGATTTCACCCAGAAGGTGCTTGAGGGGGAGGACTTCGCATTGCAGGACTTAGTGTCCGATATAATGTATATCCCCAGCCTTATGCACATTTCCGAGCTGCTGAAAAAGATGCAGAAGGAGAAGGAGCATATCGCCGTTGTAGTAGACCAGTACGGCGGCACTGCGGGCATCGTGACGCTGGAGGACGTTCTGGAAGAACTGGTAGGCGAGATATGGGACGAGAACGACGAGATAAGCACTCCCGTCCGTTTCCTTGACGAGGTGACCTTCAACGTCAGCGGCGAGGTGTCCAAGGTGGACTTCAACCGCTATTTTGAAAGTCAGGGAATGGACTACGAGATAGACGGCGACTTCAACACGGTGGGCGGCTGGGTACTGGAGCTGTTCGGAAGGATACCCGCCGAGGGCGACGTTATCGAGACCGAGGACTTTGTGATAACGGTGGAAACGGTGGAGGAGCGCAGGATAGGCACTCTGAAATTCCTGATAAAGCCCCCTGCAAAGGAAGATGAGGAATGACGGTTTTTTATATCATACTGCTGGTGCTGTCCTTTACGGCGCTTACTGCGGAGCTGATAACCCGCTCTGCTCATGGGGTGAAGAACTTCGGTCTGGACAGGCGCTGGCTGGATTTCCACGGCTCCACCATACCGATAGAGGACTTCTTCCCCCACGACGTCACCGAGACGCTTATAACGCTGCTGTCCCTGTCGGTTTTCGGGCTTATACAGATAGCAATGGGAATGCCCGGAATAGCGTCGGCTTTCTGCGGCGTTATGTTTGCGCTGCTGGTGAATTTCGGGATAAAGCACCTCGCTGTTCCCACGGCGGAGAAAATAAAGGGCAGCGCTTTGCCCAAGGATAAGCCAGACGTTGACGACGCAGCCCTTTGCACCCAAAAAATCGTCGGAGACGACTACGGAGAGATAGAGTTTGTCTACAAGGGCAAGGGGTACAGGTTTCCCGCAATGTCCGCCAATGAGACGGATATCGAGGAAGGCGAAAAGGTGACGGTGGTGCATAAGGAGGAGGGAATGTGCTGGGTGGAAAAGGTCGAGGAAGAGCTGGAGGAAGTGGAGGAGGGTTGACAGTGTACAGTGTACAGTGCACAGCGCACAGTACGCAGTACACAGTTGATTGAGCGCAACTGTCAGTTGCGAAAGTTCCACGCCAGATTGGTGGATTTGACCCGTCCGCTCTGCTATACTAAACCCATGAGGTACCTCACCAGGAAAGGACGGGCAAAAAGATGACGATAGGCGAGCAGATACAAAATCTCCGCATTGCAAAAAATCTCACGCAGGAGCAGTTTGCGGAGCTGTTGGAGGTTTCAAGGCAGTCGGTTTCAAAATGGGAGCTTGGTCAGGCTGTCCCCGACGTGGACAAGATAATCCGCATGAGCGAGCTGTTCGGCGTTACCACCGACAAGCTGCTGCTAAGAGAGCCGCAGGAGCCGACCAAGGAAAATCCCCTCCATTTGGGCTGTATTTATTTAGTGGTGAAGGACTTTGAGCGCTCTGTGGCTTTTTACGAGAAATTCCTCGGCATGAGCGTTTCCGACCGCTGCCGCAGCGGCAACAAATTCGTGGAATTTTTCTTTGACAACAAGTGCCTTGCGCTGATGAACGAGGACAATATCATAGGGCACGCCACGGAGCGGAACAGTCCCTACAAATTCGTGCAGAATTACTGGGTGGAGGACTTAATGACGGAATACCGCAGAGTGACAGACCTGCAAATCGGCACTGTGACCGAGATAAGAGAGGCATACCCAGGCTACCGCTACTTTCATCTTTTCGACCCCGACAACAACGTTATCGAAATAACAGGAGGCTACGACATGAAAGAAAGCATTTGCCAGAGCTGCGGCATGAGAATGACAAAGGAGGAGGACTACGGCAGGAACGCCGACGGAACTGCAAGCCGTGAGTATTGCAGATACTGCTTCCCCGACGGAAAATTCAGCAGGGACGAGACGCTGGAGGAGATGGTGGAAAGCTGTATTCCGTTTATGTTAGAGGGCGAGGAGTGCAGGACTGAGGAAGAAGCGAGAGAGATACTCATGAAAGAGCTGCCGAAGCTGAACAGGTGGAGAAAATAACAAAAAGCCGAGATACCCTCTCGGCTTTTTCTCTGCAATATCCACTTTATCGCCTCATGCTTATCCAACGTAAAGTCTATCCTCCCCGCTCCCACATTCACCGCCGCCGCGGTAACGGTCGCCTTGTCACTCATAGCGCAAACGGTATTTGACAGCGTCTCCACCGGCTTTTCTGCGGTTTAAAATTTTGAATATTACCGTATATCAACTCAATTTCTTGGTAACAACAAGCTTATTTTTATTTTCCGAATACTCATAAATCACATTAGCGCAATATCTATCTGCATCTGTGCGTTCATGGAGCAGCCGTTTTCCTCCAGTATCTCATTTATAAAGTCGGTGGCTTTGCTCAGATTATCGTTAACCGCCTTTAATTTAAGCTCCGGCATTTTATCGCTCCCCTTTTCCGTAATATGTAAATCCCATCTTCAATTGAACTGCTGAGCTTATTCTCCGGCTGAGGTGCTGCAGCAGTATCAGGTCTGCCCTCAATATTTATTATAAGCTTATCTTCCTCGGAAATTTTTGTAATATTCATTTTAAAATTAAAAAGCCAAAATAGCTTTACCGTTTTCAGCCGCTTCCAAAAGCTCTTTTTTAAATTTTTCAACTGCCGGTCTGAATGCGGCATACAATATGGGAACATATTTCTTGTTTTCGTCCTCGGCGGAATCAAATACCGCATAGTAGAACGGTATCACTTCCATCAGCTTTATTATGCCGTATGGGTGTATTTGGTTTTCATATACGGCACGTTCCTCCGCAGTCCTGCTTCCGAAATAAACCTCACAGAATTTGCTCCACATAAGCTCATTTTCGTCCTTTGTAAACGACGTAACGATCTCACACACCTCCGCCGGCAAAAAGTCCGGCATCAGCTTTAACAGATAGTATATGAAGGATACGTCAAATATGGGGTGTCCCAGTACCGCATCTTCCAGATCTATCAGGACAGCTTTGCCGTTTTCTGCCATAAGGTTGCCGAGATTCATATCGCCGTGATTGAAATTCTTTCTGTCAGGTATCATTTCAATGAGCTTTTGGGCGGCCGTTTTTTCTTCCTCCGTTAAAACGCCTTCCGGTGCGGCTATCTTTTCTGCCCAGACCTTCTTCATGTCCGGATAGCAATCCCTGTCAAAGCTGACGCCGTGCATATTCCTGACATAATCTGCGTAAATACCGATGTAGTATTCCAATTTGTCACGCTCTTTTAGCATAATGTTTTTAAGCGTATCGGCATTTATTATCTCATAGATAAGTCCGTAGTTATCGCCGACCTTTACGATGTCAAAGGGGATCGCAGTGTCAACTCCGTGAGTGAAAGCATTGCGTGAATTGTCTCTTTCCTTTTCGATCTTTTCAAGCTCATAGCCGTCGACGAATACCTTGACTATCGTCTCATCGTCAAGCTTATACACCGTACCGCAGGCGCCTTTTCCAAGCATTACACAGCCGTCAGCGGAAACGCTTCTGTATGCCCTTTTGACAGTCATTATCTCCGTAAAATTTGTGGTGTTAAAAATTTCGTACACCTTGTCGTAAACATTGATGATCTTAAAATCGTCATATTTTTTCCTGAGACTCAGCATTTCTCTCAGCCCAACGCTTGAAATATATTCAAGCTTAGCGGCGTCGACAGTAACGGCAGACACATCGTTTGTCCTGAGCGCTTCCTCTATTTCATTGTGTATGTCGGTTACGTTATTTGTGTCTATCCGGCTGCACATATATACGGTCAGAGCGCCATTTTCAAACTCGGTAGTTAAAAGCGTCATTTTTTCCTCCTGCGACCGCTCATCTTTTTGCCGATGAGGATCATACTGCTTCTTGGACACAGGTTGACCCTATCCTGTACTTTTTTTCCCGTGCATTCGCCTTTTTCATCTGCCGAGTAAAGCACGATGCTCCATTCCATTCCCTCCGGGATAACGGGAAGCTCAAAGCCGTGCTCCTCCCAATGGGAATTATATGCACAGTAAATAAAGCAGTCCTCGTCTGTGCCGAAATCCTTTGCAGGCTCGCTGTACATAAATCCAAAGGTAAGGAAGGGTGAATTTCTGTCAAAGCTCCATGCCTGTTCCCCGTGCCATGAAAGCTCGGGATAATCCGATGAATTATGTCCCGTAAAGTAATCTGCCTTCCTTATAACGGGATGCTCCTTGCGGAATGCTATCAATCCTTTAACATACTCAAATACATCATTGTACTTTTGTAATCTGTTCCAGTCCAGCCATGATACCTCGGTATCCTGTGAAAAGGCATTGTTGTTCCCGTATTGAGTATTGGCAAATTCGTCCCCTGCCCAGAACATAGGAACGCCTCTTGACAGCATAAGGACGGTCATTATATTCTTTATCTGCCTTTTTCTGAGGGAGTTGACCTCCGGGTCGTCCGTTTCGCCCTCGACGCCGCAGTTCCATGAACAGTTGTCAAACTCCGAGTCCATCGGAGACGTATAGGCGTTGGACTCGTTGTGTGCGTTGTTGTAGGCCGTGGTATCGTATAAAGTGAATCCGTCGTGAGAGGTAACGTAATTTACGGAGGAATCGGGAGTCCCGTCAGGGAACATATCGGGCGAGCCTTCGATAGATGCGATAAGCTCGGGACCCGCTTCCGCAACACCCTTTGCAAATCTCTTGACGGTATCTCTCATGCGGGGATTCCAGTCAGCCCAGCCCTTCGGAAATTTTCCTATCGTAAACAGTCCTGCAGGGTCCCAGCCCTCGGAAATAAGCTTTGTACGGCTTAAAACAGGGTCGTTTTTCAGCGAATCGACAAGGGGAGGACTTACCATCGGCTTGCCGTCCTGTCCTCTTGCGAATATCGGCGCTTCGTCTATCCTGAAGCCGTCGATATGGTAATCGGAGACCCAGTATCTGAGGGAATCGATAATAAAATTACGCACTATGGGGTTATTGCAGTTCATTGTGTTGCCGCAGGCTGACAGATTTGAATATGTACCGTCGTCGTTCATAAGGTAATATGTTTTGTTGTCCACACCTCTGAATGAGATATATTCGCCGCCGTCGCCGTATTCCGCAGTGTGATTGAAAACTATGTCAAGAATTACCTCGATGCCGTTTTTATGCAGCTTTTTGACCATGTTCTTCATCTCGTCGGCCGCAAGTCCCATTTTTCCAAGTGCCGCATAGCCCGCCTTCGGGGAAAAATAGTTGCAGGTGCAGTAGCCCCAGTAGTTGCAGTATTCATCGGTAAGAGCAGGGAAAAATTCCTCGAATTCAAACATCGGCATTATCTCGACACAGTTTATCCCCAGCTCCTTGAGATAAGGTATCTTTTCGATAACGCCGGCGAAGGTGCCCCTGTTTTTGACGCCGCTGGAGCTGTCGTTTGTAAAGCCTCTTATGTGCATCTCATAAATGACAAGGTCCTTCATCGGCGTACCCAGCGGCAGATCCCCTTCCCAGTCATAATCCTCACGGATTATGCGTCCCCTGAACTGAAATCCGTCCTTCGGGTACTGCCTTGTGTGCCACTGCTCACGTCCTGACACCAGCTTGGCATACGGGTCGAGAACTATTTTGGTCTTATCGAAGCAGTAGCCGTTTTTCAGGTCATAGGGTCCGTCAAAACGGTAGCCGTACTCGGTGTTTTCCCAGTCAAGGTCAAATACCATTATCGAGTAAACGCTTCCGATGTGAAATTCCTCGGGTATGGGTATCTCTATGTACGGCTCGGCGTCGCCCAAATGATACAATACCAGCGAACAGGCGGTAGCGTCATTTGAATATACCGAAAAATTGACCGTGCTGTGATCCAGTACATTTGCGCCGAATGGCATTGCCTTTCCCGCTTTGTATTTTACGCCGTTCAGCTCATGGCTGGGGAATTCATCTATTCGTTTCATAAAATTACTCCTTTAAGCTTGTCAATAGCCGCAGAAATGATCTTTTCCGTTCTTGTATCCACCGATGATGCAGCTTCGTCAAGAATGAGGACAGGTGCATCGTCTATCATTGCTCTTGCGATAGTGATGAGCTGTTTTTGTCCGGCAGATATGTCCGCTTCCTCTGCAAGCACCGTTTCAACACCGTCCGTACTCTTGCTTATAAAGTCGTCCAGACCGCAGTCTATGATAACTTTGCTCAGGACTTCATCGGTAACCCCCTCCTTTGAATACACGATTCAAGGCCTTTCATATATGAAATGATTTTTATACGGCTTTGCGTCCCCCTACAGCACTGCGGTCTGTGAGTCCTTAACAACAAGAGACGCAGGCTGAGATATTTCCGCCGCTACACCCAGCTCGCCCAGTGCCTTTTTAAATTCATTAAGGTACTTTTCCGTCAGGTTGTCATACTGAAGGGGGATTATAAATCTGTCCTTCAGCTGTATCATATAAACAACGAGATGTGCGTCCGTTTCCAAGGAGAAATCCACGATGTGACCGGTATTGTCTCCTATATTTACGGCGCCGAGATATGTTACCATTCTTGGGCGCAGCTGCGGAGAGTATATAAAGGTAGACGCAGACCTCTGGGAGGTGATAATGTAATCTCTGGTACGCTGCATATCCACATCCCTGCGTATTCTCTGTGAGACCCCTGAAAGCGGTTTATTCAAGATCTCATCTCTGGAAGCGTATGATAATGCAAAGCTGGAAGCATTTGAAATCGCATCGTCAATTCCCAGCGCACTCTTCAGCGCTAATGTCATGCCGAATAAAATATCGTTCGTTTCTTCGGGATTGAGTGCATAAGCTGCCTTTGCCGTAAGTATACAGAGCATAGCCGAGGGATTGGCTCCGATTTCCTTGCAGAGCTTCATAAAATCCGCCGCCGGAACACTCAGACTGCCGGTATAACAATTTCCGTCCACCTGAAATCCCTGATCCATAAATCCGCGGCAGCCGGGGGGGAGCAGATACAGCGGAACAGGCGTGTATTCCTGCTGATAGATAAACCTGTTCAAAGGAGATATATAGTATTCCTCCGGCTTTCTTCCCTCTGTCAGCTCGACAACGGGCTTTTCGTCTTCCTGCCCCGTATACAGCGCAAGATACGAATAAAGGAATGTATTGAATATCTTGCTGAGTCCCGTGCCGTCCACCAGTATGTGATACGCACCGATGGAAACCCTGCTTCCGAAGTAGCTGATACAGATAAGGCGTTTGCCCACCGTTTCGGTTCCCGGTACGATCGGAGCTTTGGATCTCACGGGATCGTTTTTCCCTTCCTCCGCCTGCACAAGATAAATATGCTTCTCACTGTATTGAGCCTTCGCCTTTGGATCCATATAAAAGGACAAATCGCCGTGTTCAAAGCCCAAAACCGCGTCAATAACCGGATAGACCCTTTTTGTCCTGTCCCATGCTTTGACTATAAGCTCGTCGCTGAGCTCATGGTCAAGTGTGGCAGTGAGCCTTATATGGACCGGATTTTCCAGATCATGGCTCAGTTTGACCTCACCTACAGTGCCAAGATCAACAAGTATTTTACTTTTATCCATGATATATTCCTCCTTGATTTATTATCACAGGACCTGAGTCTTTGAATCCTGTGCAAGATAATGTGCAGAATGCTTTACCTCAGCCTTTATGCCATGCTCGGAAAAGAGCTTTACCAATTCGTTCATGTACTTTTCGGTAGCCTTTCCGTGCTGAAGCGTAATGATAAACTTATCGTTCAGCTGCATCATATAAAGATTGTAAAGGCTGTTCGTCCCTAAATCGAGATCCACTATATGGCGGTTATTGTCGCCTACATTCAGGGCCCCTATATATGTTACTGTTCTCGCCTTATACGAGGGTGCGTGCTTGTAGGTATAAAACAGCCTGCGGAAGGATATATAGTGATCCTTGGTACGCTGTATATCCACGTCCCTGCGTATTTTCTGCGAGATCTCGGCAACCGTCCTGTTCGTTATATCGTCACGGGTAGTATAAGCTACGGCAAGACCCACGGAATTTGCCACGGTTCTCTCGATGCCGAGTATATTTCTCACCGATACGGTAAGGTCGAAAACGATATCGTCCTGAACTTCGGGATTGAGTGCATACGCCGCCTTGGCCAAAAGCGTACACATCATTGACGACGGGTTTGCACCGTTTTCCTTGCAGAACTTTATAAATTCCTTGACGGGTACATTAAGAGTACCTGAAACAACGCCGTCACTATCCTTTACCATGTCGTCGTCACGAAAGCCGGTACATCCGAGAGGCAGCGTATATAACGGCACCGGCGTATACTCCTGAGAAAAAACATAGTCCAATGTGGCGCCCTGATAGTAATCGCCGATATCCCTGCCCTCCGTAAGGTCAACAACGGGAGCTTCATCTTCATGACCCGTATACAGAACAAGATATTCATACAGAAACGCAGTAAAGATCGTATTCAATCCGCCGCCGTCCACCAGTGCGTGATATGTGCTTATTGTCACCGTTCTTTCGTAGAAGCTGACGCATATCAGGCGTCCGCCCACCAGCTCGCAGCCCGGCTCAATAGGCACCCTGCTTTTGACAGGGTCGTTTCTGCCGCTTTCCGGCTGAACCAGATATGCATGATCCTTACTGTGCTTTTCTCTTACGGCAGGATCCATGTAAAATCCCACGTCGCCGCTTTCAAGCCCAAGAACTGCGTCAACGATGGGATATACTCTCTTGATTTTTTCCCATGCTTTTTTAAAAAGCTCTTCATCTATATCGTGATCCAGAACGGCCTTGTATCTTATGTGTATGGGATTGAAAAGATCCTGTCCCAATGTGGTTTCGGTGATAAGCCCCAGATCGGCGATCACTTTATTTTTATCCGCCATACTGTATTTCTCCTTTTATCACAATATCTGCTCATCGGAATCCTTAGCTACCCTGTGCAGCTCAGAGGCGGGTTTTACTTCGATACCCATATCCCGAAGCAGCTCGCTTATCTTGTCGATATATTTCTGCGTTGCCTTCCCGAATTCCAGCATCAGGCGGAATTCATCGCCAAGCTGCATCAGCATCAGAAGCTGCGCAGCATTTGTGACCATCTCAAAATCCGTGATATTCTTTGTATTCTCGCCAATGTCCAAGCTCCCGATATATGTGAGAGTTATTTTCTTGTTTACGGGATTCAGCTCATAGGTGCTCGTAAGCTGTCTTTTAGTCTTTACATAATCCGCTGAGCGCTGGCTGTCCATTTCGGCACGGAATTTTTTCACAAAATCCTTCACATCACCGTTTACATCATCATAGCACACATCTGCGATAACGTCGGAGGTGCAGTTTGAGATGCAGCCCTCTGCTCCGAATATCTTCCTTACGCTTGTGGTTATCTCAAAGAAAATATCCTTTTGCTCACCGGGATTAAGCGCATAGAATGCCTTCGACGTCAGCAGAGCAAGCATAGCGGTGGGATTTGCTCCGATCTCTTTGCATTTGCCGATAAAGGCGTCGGCGGAAAACCTTACGGACGCAAACAATTTATTTCCGTCTTCGTCGGCTTCCATATCGGCGTCTTCCGCAAATTCCCTCAGATAAGGCACGGTATGCAGAGGTACGGGAGTAAAGTCGCCAAGCTCGTCGGGAGAAACCGGTCTGTAGTATTCCTCCGGCGCTCTGCCCTCTGCCGTCTGGACGGTGACAGGTTCGTCGTATGTACCCGTATAGGAGGAAATATAAAAATAAAGAAGCGTCTTGAATATCTCATTCAAGCCTCCGCCGTCCACCATCGTATGATAGGCACTTACCGACACCCTGTTTCCGTAATAGGTCGCAGTGACAACACAGCCCGATACAAGCCTGCTTCCTGGATTTATCACTGCCTTGCTTTTTATCGCTTTGTTTTCTCCGTCTGCCTTGTAAAAAAACAGCTCCTTGCCTTCCATTTCGATGACACAGCCGATGGCAGGGTAAACCCTTACGGTTTTCTCCCATGCTTTTTCCATAAGCTCACCGTCGATCTCACGGTCAAGCTCCGCTGAAAAGCGTATGTGGATATCGTTGTAATGATCCATAAGCCAAAGCAGGTTGCGTGGACCATATTTCAAATACAGTTCCTTATTGCCGCTCAATTTACGTTCTCCTTTCGTCAGCTTACGGCAGCATTATCGGCGTCCTTCATTACGGCATAG
>JAFLUH010000018.1:28911-33318 GCA_022508895.1 Oscillospiraceae bacterium | reverse complement strand
CGATAACTCCCACGTCCTTCAGCAATGCGCCGCAGGCAAGTCCGTCAAAATCCGAACGTGTAACAAGTCTCATGTAAAACAACTCCTATCGCTGACAAAATAATGGAATAAACTGTAAATATTGTACAACATTTTGTCGCAAATTTCAAGAGGATTTTCAGAAAAATTCGCAGTGTTTTGCAGAAATTGAAAGGAAGGAAGCGCTATCGGTGCCCGAAAAAATTCCTGCCTTTCGGCAGGAATTTTTGAGAAGCGCATACAATTTTGATGACCAGACCATCTGCATATAGAAAAAAACTCGCACCGCACTGCGAAAACCGTAAGGAAAAGGAAGCTTGAAGGAAAAACCATCAGGGTTTTTCCTTCAAATCAAAATCAAAAAATCGAGAGCCCCGCAAAGCGGGGTTCCGATTTTTCGCATTTCCTCAATCCGTGAGGGATTGAGGAAATGCTGTGGTCTCCATCTCCGCAAAAAAAATTCCTGCCTGACGGCAGGAATTTTTGGCGGAGATGGAGAGATTCGAACTCTCGAAACGCTTTCACGTTTACATGATTTCCAATCATGCGCCCTCGACCAACTAGGCGACATCTCCATTGGTCGGGTAATGCTTGAAGCTTGACTAAAACAGTATATCACAACAATTGTTTTTTGTCAACAGTTTTTTCAAAATTCATTAAGTGTTACCGAATAGTGCATAATATACAAATTTCACAAAAACTCTTGCAAAAACAAGCCCTAATGTGTTATAATCAACAATAATGAGCTTTGCAAGCAAAAAGGAAAAATCTATGGAAAAGAAGATAACCGCAGGCGACTCCTCCGCCGTGATAAGCACCTTCGGCGCCGAGCTTAAATCGCTGATACTGAACGGCAGAGAGCTTATGTGGAGCGGCGACCCCAAATACTGGAAAAAGACCTCGCCCGTCCTTTTTCCTGCAGTAGGCGGGCTCAGGGACGGCTGCACGCTGATAGACGGCGATAAGTACGCCCTGCCTAAGCACGGCTTTGCCAGAGACAACGAATTTGAGTGTACCTCCGAAATCGGCAGCAGCCTCATTTTCACTCTTTCAGACAACACCGAAACGCTGAAAATGTTCCCCTTCCGCTTCAATCTCTCCCTTTGCTACACCCTGACGGAAAACTCACTGGAGATAGTTTATCAGGTGGAGAACAAAAGCGATGTGTTAATGCCGTTCTGCATAGGCGCTCATCCGGCTTTCGCCTGTCCCGCAGAGGGCTGGAGCTTTGACGACTACCGCCTTGTGTTTCAGGAGAAGGAAACGGTGTGCAGTCCCGTCCTCGACGCAAGGACTCGCCTTTTCAAAAAGGAGGTCGGCGTATGGCGCCTGAAGAACAGCAGCGAGTACCCTCTGTCCTACCCCCTCTTTGACAACGATGTGCTGTATTTCAGAGGAATAGCTTCAAAAAGCGTAGCCCTGCTGAACAATGCTGACAGTGGTGTGAGACTGACATGGGAGGGCTTCAGCTCTCTGGGCGTATGGACGCCTGCGGGAATGAACGCCCCCTTCGTCTGCATAGAGCCCTGGTGCGGCTGCGACGATTTTGAGGACGGCAGCGGTGATTTCCGTGACAAGCCCGAGGTGCAGACCTGTCTGCCCGGCGGCTCAAAATATTATGTTCTGACCATAGAAAGCGTATGATAAAGTTGGAGGCTGACATGAAAAAAAGCGAAATAAAAGACCTTGTATCCAAGCTCACCCTTGAAGAAAAAGCAATGCTCCTCAGCGGCAAGGACGCATGGAGCACCGTACCCATACCCCGCTTGGGAATACCCTCCATCAACCTGTCCGACGGTCCTCACGGTCTGCGGCAGTGCAACGGGCTGGGCTGGGGCGAGAGCGTTCCCGCCACCTGCTTTCCCCCTGCGGTGCTTTTAGCCTGCTCCTTTGACGAGGAGCTTGCAAAAAAGCAGGGCGCAGCCATCGGCGAGGAGGCGCAGGATCAGAACGTACAGATAGTTCTGGGTCCGGGCAATAATATAAAACGTTCGCCTCTGGGCGGAAGGTGCTTTGAGTATTTCTCCGAGGATCCCGTCCTTTCCGGACACATTGCCGCCGGCGTTATCGAGGGTATCCAGTCCAAAAAGGCGGGCACGGCTCTGAAGCACTTCGCCTGCAACAGTCAGGAGACCGAGCGCTTCGTCATCGACGAGAAAATAAGCGAGCGTGCCCTGCGTGAGATATATCTGGCAAGCTTCGAGTACCCCGTGAAAAAGGCAAAGCCCACCACCCTTATGTGCGCCTACAACCGCATCAACGGCGACTACTGCTCCCAGAGCAAATGGCTGCTCACCGACGTTCTGCGCAGCGAGTGGGGCTTCAAGGGCTTTGTGATGTCAGACTGGGGCGCAGTCGACAACCGTGCTCAGGGCGTTTATGCAGGACTTGAGCTGGAAATGCCCGGCACAGGCGAGGAGAACAAGCGTGAGCTGGTGAACGCCGTAAACGGCGGTCCCGTGGCAATGCCCCCCGTTGACCCCAAGTTCAGAAACAAGCTGACGATGCGCCAGATAGACAAGGCGGTGACACGTCTGCTTGAAGTGGTGTTCGCCCTCCACGAAAAGAAGACCGAAAAGCCCTGCGACTACGCCAAGCACCACAGGACCGCAGTTGAAATAGCAAGGGAGAGCATGGTACTGCTGAAAAACAGCGGTGCCCTGCCCATAAAGGGCGGCAAGACCGCTGTAATAGGCGAGATGGCGGTAAGACCCCGCTATCAGGGCGGCGGCAGCTCCTGCGTCAACGCCATAGACGTGACCAAGCCCCTTGACGCAATGAGGGAATACGGCGAGGTTGAGTACGCACAGGGCTACTCCCTGGACGATGACGCCGACTACAGCAGGATAAACGAGGCGGCAGACCTTGCCGCAGGCTGCGACAGAGCGGTGATAATCTGCGGTCTGCCCGACTCCTACGAAAGCGAGGGCTATGACCGCACCCACATAAACCTCCCCGACAGCCATCTCAGGCTGATAGACGAGGTGGTCCGCAAACAGCCCAACACGGTGGTAGTCCTCTGCAACGGCGCTCCCGTGGCAATGCCCTTTATCGGCAAGGTAAACGCCGTTTTAGAGGCATATTTGGGCGGCGAGGGCGCAGGGCAGGCGATAGCCGACCTGCTCTACGGCAAAGCCAACCCCTGCGGCAAGCTTGCCGAGACCTTCCCTCAGTTCATAGAGCAGACCCCCTCCTACGGCAATTTCCCCGGTGAGAACAGCAGGGTCGAGTACAGCGAAGGCATTTATGTAGGCTACCGCTGGTACGAGAAGCACAAGATACCCCCGCTGTTCCCCTTCGGCTACGGACTTTCCTATACTACGTTCCGTTACGACAGTATCACCCTGTCTGCCGATGAAATGACCGAAAACGATTCTCTCACCGTCACGGTAAAGCTGACAAACACAGGCAGCGTTGACGGCAAGGAGGCAGTTCAGCTCTACGTCCGTCAGGAAGCCCCGAGGGTATCCCGTCCCGAAAAGGAGCTGAAAGCCTTCAAAAAGGTGTTTATCAAGGCAGGCGAGACGGCAGAGGCGGTATTTACTCTTGACCGCCGTGACTTTGCCTACTGGGACGACAAATACCACTGCTGGCGTGTCGACAGTGACAAATTCACCATCCTTGCAGGCGGAAGCAGCGATAATTGCCCGCTTGCCGCCTCGGTGCAGGTAACGTCACAGCAGCAATACTGCGAGCCCCTGAACATTCACACCCAGTTCATGGAGCTGAAGACCCACCCCAAGGGCAAGACGTTCACCGACAGGCTGAGAACTGCTATCGGCGGCGACAAATTCGACGAGATATTCGCCCATCTGCCGCAGGATTGGCCCCTCAGAACGCTGGTGCAGATGTACGACTCCAAGCTGACGATGCCGATGCTGGTGAAGCTTATTGAGCAGACAAATCAGGAATAACAAACAAGGTCTTCCGCTTTGGAAGACCTTTTATTATAACCTATACTGCGACCTTTTCATTCCCGATAAGCCGCATAAAACCTTTATTTCTCTGCAAAACCGCCCTGAACACCGCAACGCCCAGCACGGACACCACTGCAAATTCGCCCAGCGCCACAAACGCTGCATTGAGCCAGAATGGGGTGTTGTCGATATAAGCTATCTCCGCTCCCACCATCAGGGCATTTGAGATAACGGGGAACAGCGAAGCCACATAAATATTGGGGCATTTCCACATCAGCACCGCAGCGATAAGCGTAGCCGCCGTGCCTATTGGCACGTCCAGCAGCATAAAGGGGCTGAACAGGTTGGCGACAGCGCAGCCGAGCGCTAAGCTGACGCAGTAATCCTTGTTGTAAAAGCAAAGCAGCATCAGCATTTCCGCCACACGAAACTGCACGCTTTCGTAGGACAGGGGCAGGAACACGGTAAGCAC
>JAFLUH010000018.1:0-28811 GCA_022508895.1 Oscillospiraceae bacterium | reverse complement strand
TGTTGTCCGAGAATATTTGCACAGCTCGGACAATATGATATTGTAGCACATTTCCCACAAAAAATCAACCCCTGAATATAAGGAGCAAAAATGGAGATAAAAATAGCCCTTGCAGGCAACCCCAACTGCGGCAAGACCACCGTTTTCAACGCCCTTACAGGCTCGGACCGCTATGTGGGGAACTGGGCGGGAGTGACGGTGGATAAGGGCGAGGGGCGGCTGAAGGGCAGCAAAAACGTCACCGTCACCGACCTTCCCGGCGTGTACTCTCTCAGCCCCTACACCGCCGAGGAGGTGATAACAAGAGATTACATCACCTCCGACGAACCTCACGTTATCCTGAACGTCGCCGACGCCTCCAACATCGAGCGGAGCCTGTACCTGACGACCCAGCTTGCGGAAACGGGGCTGCCACTGCTGCTTATGCTGAACATGATGGACGCAGCGGAGAAAAAAGGGGTAGTGATAGACTGCGAAAAGCTGTCCAAGCTGCTGGGCGTTCCGGTTATGGCAGCTTCGGCGGTAAAAGGGCAGGGAATTACCGAAGCGGCAGAAAAAGCGGCTTCTCTTGCAGGAACGGTACCCTCCTGCCCCACCGTCTTCTACACCCCCGAAACCGAAAAAGCCCTGCAAACAATAGAAAAGCTCATAAAGGGAGCGGCGCCCCCCGCCCGCCTGCGCTGGTACGCAGTAAAGCTGTTTGAGCGGGACGAGGGAGCGCTTGCCGAGCTTGCCCTGCCCAAAGCAGTGACACAGCAGGTAGAAGCGGCAGCGGCAAACCGTGAAAAACAGGCAAACGACGCCTCCGACAGCATAATCATTTCCGAGCGGTACGCCTATGTGGAACGCATAGTAAAACAGTGCGTGATAAAGCCCCAAGCCGCCCTCACCCCCACTCAGAAAGCCGACCGCCTTCTCACGGGCAAATTCACCGCACTGCCCATCTTCCTGCTGATAATGACCCTGGTGTACTTCCTGTCGGTAGGCACCGCAGGCGCATTCCTCAGCGACTTTTTCAAGGAAACGGTCATCGGGCAGTGGCTCACCCACCCCCTGCACTCCCTCCTGCAAACCGTAAATTGCGCCCATTGGCTCCAAAGCCTTATCATAGACGGAATAATGGGCGGAGTAGGCTCGGTGCTTGGCTTTTTGCCGCAATTGACCCTGCTGTTCCTCATGCTGTCAATATTGGAGGACTGCGGCTATATGTCCCGTGTCGCCTTTATAATGGACAGGTTTTTCCGCTTTTTCGGACTTTCGGGCAAATCCTTTATCCCCATGCTTATCGCAACAGGCTGCGGCGTTCCCGCAATAATGTCCTCCCGCACGGTAGACAATCCTGCCCACCGCCGCATGACGATAATCACCGCCACCTTCATGCCCTGCGGCGCAAAGCTGCCTGTAATTGCCCTTATATCCACGGTATTCTTTGGCGGAGCATGGTGGATAGCGCCTGTCTGCTATATTTCGGGGGCATTGGCGGTGCTTGTGTCGGGACTTATGCTGAAAAAAACAGGCTTCAAGCTGCGCTTGTTTGCCGCCGAGGAAACTCCTTTCGTAATGGAGCTGCCCGACTACCACATCCCCCGCCCCTCCCGCCTGCTGAGCACCGTATGGGAGCGCTGCTTCTCCTTCATAAAGCGTGCAGGCTCGGTGATACTCCTTGCCTCCGCCGCCTTATGGTTCCTCAGCAGCTTCGGCTGGATAAACGGCTCCCTGCGCATGGTAAGCGACCCCGCAAACAGCATACTCCGCTTTATCGGCGAAGAAATATCGGCATTATTCATACCCTTGGGCTTCGGCAGCTGGCAGTCTGCGGTAGCCTCGGTAATGGGACTGCTTGCCAAGGAGGAGCTTGTAGGCGCCTTCGGCGTATTAGGCAGCGCCGAGAGCATTTTGGGCAGCAGCCTTTCCGCCTTCTCCTTTCTCATGTTCAACCTGCTGTGCGCCCCCTGCTTCGCCGCTATCTCCGCAATAGCCAAGGAGCTGGGCAGCCCGTTCCTGACCGCCTTTGCCCTGTGCTGGCAGACTGCCTTTGCCTACACGGTATCCCTGTGCATTTATCAGCTTGGCAGCTTTGCAATAACAGGCAGATTCACAGTGCTGACCGCTACGACCCTGTTTGTCTTGGCAGCGGCGTTATTTCTGATAATAAGACCTGCAAAAATTCCCCAAAAAGTGTTGACAAAAACACGAAACCGAGTATAATATAAGCATAGTCTGTTTGGGGCGGAGTGAAATTCTCCACCGGCGGTGAAAGGCAGATGCTGCCCGCAGTCCGCTAACTTCCGCAAGGAAGCCGAATCGGTGAAATTCCGATACCGACGGTATAGTCCGGATGAAAAAACAGTGTTTTACGTTAAATAAAACATTCGCCCCCACCTTTGGTGGGGTTGCTTTTTTAGCAGCCCTATCAGACGTGGGGGTTATTTTCCCTAAAATTAGGCAGATTATAGAAAGAAGGAAATTTTATGTCCACAACTACAACAACACAAAAAAGAGGAAATTCCCGTGTCCGCAAGATTGCGGTGGTGGGTATGCTGACGGCATTGGCGGAGGTACTGATGATACTGGACTTCCCCCTGCCTATGCTTATACCCGGCTTTGTGAAAATGGATTTTTCGGAGTTGCCCGCTCTTGTTGCGGCGTTCGTTATCTCACCTTTGGCAGGCGGCGCAGTATGCCTGCTGAAAAATGTCATCCACCTGTTTTTTACTACTACAGGCGGCATAGGAGAGGTATGCAACTTCCTTTTAGGAGCAATGATGGTGCTCCCTGCGGGATTTATCTACAAGTACAGGAAAACCCGTGGCGGCGCAGTTATAGCCTGTCTTGCGGGCTGCCTTGTGATGGCGCTGTCCAGCATACTGATAAACTACTACATCAGCTACCCCGTCTACTTCAACATATTTGCCCCCGAGCCTGTGATAATCGAAGCGTATCAGAAACTTAACCCCGCAGTAAACAACCTTTGGGACGCACTTATCTGGTTCAATGCGCCGTTTACATTCGCCAAGGGATTTATTGTGTCGGTAATGACGTTTATTATCTACAAGCCGCTGTCCAATGCGCTGAAAAAGATCTGGTGAATGAAGAATGCCGAGTGAGAAAATTTCACTCGGCATTTTAATTTTTTGCTTGCTATTTTCCATAAAATAGTGTACAATATAAAAAGCAATGCTAAACAGAAAAATAATCACCTTAATATATAACGGGAAAGGAAACGGCAATGAGAGTTGCGCTTTTTACCGAGGTATATCTTCCCGCCGTCAACGGCGTGGTCACCCATGTCAAGACCCTGAAGGAAGGGCTGGAGCTGCTGGGGCACGAGGCGGTGATAGTGACCGCCGACTCCAATGTGAAAAAGACCCGCACCGACGGGGATATAATATACTGTCCTGCGATAAAGCTGGAAAAGCTGTACGGCTACGACGTAGCGTCCCCCATCAGCGCGGACAGGCTGAAAGCGATAAAGGATTTCGCTCCCGATATAATCCATATCCACAACGAGTTCGGCATCGGTATGTCCGGCGCAATGATGGCGAGGCAGCTTAAAATCCCCCTTGTCTACACCATGCATACCATGTACGACGACTATATATATTACGTTGCAAAAGGCGAGCCCATGCAGGAGCTTGTCTCAACGATAATCCACCGATACGCAAGGATACTGGCAAGGACTGCCAGCGCCATCACCGGTCCCTCCAAAAAGGTAGAGGACTTTTTCCGCCGCTGCGGAGTGTACAAGCCTGTCACCGTTATCCCCAACTCGGTGGAGGTGGAGACCTTTGACCGTTACGCAATAGATAAGGAAAAGGCGGCTGCCGTGCGTGAAAAATACGGCTTTGCCCCCGACGATCTGGTATTCTGCTTCTGCGGCAGAATGGGTCAGGAGAAAAACATCAGCACCCTGTTGGATTTCTGGGCAAAGAACGTGAAGAAAGAGGACAAAATGAAGCTGCTGCTTATGGGCGGCGGTCCTCAGCTGGAGGAGTTCTCTGCTCATGCGGATAAACTGGGAGTAAACGATACCGTAAAATTTACGGACAGGATAGAGCACGCCGATATCCCGCCCTACTACGCCGCCTGCGACTGCTATATAACCGCTTCTCTCACCGAATGCCACTCCATTTCCATGATGGAGGGCATGGCGACGGGAATGCCCGTATTGACGATCCGTGACGAGCTGAATGCAGACCAGATAGAGGAGGGCGTCAACGGCTTCTTCTTCCGTGACGCAGACGAGATGTACGCCCAAATGAAAAAGCTCAGGCAGATGCCGCGTGAAGAGCTGGAAAAGCTGCAAAGGCAGTCAAGAGAAACGATAGTAGCCTCAGGCGCGCAGACCATAGCCGAGCACCTGCTGGCGGTTTACGAGCAGGCGATAGAGAATTTCAGAAACAAGCAAATGCTGAAAAAAATGCCCCGCAGCGTGAAAAAGGTGTACAAGGCGCAGAATCCCGAGCTGTACTATCTGTACAAGCCCGCCCGTCCCAAGCGCAGGGTGAAGGTGAAGGCGAAGCGCGTGACAAAAGAGGACAAGCTGCACCGCAAGCAGGCGGAAAAGGCAGCCAAAACAAGGCGCAAGGCTGCAAGGCAGGTCCGCAGGCAGCACAAGCGCAATCGGAAAGCAAGCGGGAAATGAGCGCCGTATCGGACGATTAACTACACGGAGAAAAATATAAAAGATGTCAGACTATATCCTGAATTTTTTGGGCGGACTTTTCGGCGACAGCACCGCCGCCGAAGTGATAATTGCGGTTGTTTTCCTTGTGATAGGCTTCTGGGGACTGATAAAGGGCGCGGACATTTTTGTGGACAGCGCCTCGCAGATCGCCGCGAAGCTGAAGGTGCCGCTGATAGTGATTGGGCTTACGATAGTTGCCTTCGGCACCAGCGCTCCCGAGGCCGCAATAAGCATAACCTCCGCCTTTCAGGGCAGCGCAGGGATAACGGTGGGCAACGTGGTAGGCAGCAATATAATGAATATCCTGCTTATTTTAGGGATTTCCGCTCTGATATGCCGCCTTCCCGTGAAAAAGACCACCTTCCGTTACGAGATACCCTTTGTTGCGGCAATAACGGCGGTATTGCTGGGTCTTGGAGTCTGGAACAGCGATCTTGACCGCATAGACGGGCTTATCTTTATCATTTTATTCGCAGTATTCATGGGCTACCTCATTATGCTTTCCAAAAAAGGCGGCAGCCCAGCCGTAGACGACGTTCCCACAATAGACGAAAATGCGTCTATACTGAAAATGGTGTTATTCGTGATACTCGGCATTGCAATGATAGTGCTTGGCAGCGACTTCACCGTCAGCGGCGCCACCAGGATAGCGGAGGCAATGGGCTTGGAGGACCGCATAATCGGTCTTACGGTGGTCGCCTTCGGCACATCTCTGCCAGAGCTTGTGACCTGCATTCAGGCTGCAAGAAAGCAGAAGGTGGACATTGCCATCGGCAACATAATCGGCAGCAACATTTTCAATATTCTCTTTGTGGTAGGCATTTCCGCTCTTGTTTCTCCCGCGCCTATCGGCTTCAGCAGCACGTTTATCATAGACTCGATCGTTGCGATAGCGGCGGCGGTCCTGCTGTGGCTGCTGACGCTGAAAAACAAGCGTATCAGCAAGCTCGGCGGCGGTATAATGCTGCTGTGCTATGCGGGATATTTCGTGTATCTTTTTATCTGACAAGCACGCCGTTCATTCAAGCGATGGACGGCATTTTTGTTATCTGCTTGACAATGGCGGGAATTTGAGATATAATGGTAGGGACGTCCGATAAACGCCCGAATTTGCCGCTGTGGTGGAATCGGCAGACACAAGGGACTTAAAATCCCTCGCTGGCAACAGCGTGCCCGTTCAAGTCGGGTCAGCGGCACCAGAACAAAAGACCCCCTCGGGGGTCTTTTGTTCTGGTGCCCTACCTTTCCGCCACTCCCTCCCTTCGGTCGGGACTGACGGAAAGGCGAAAATCGGAAAACCCGCTTTGCGGTTTTTCTCGATTTTATGATTTGGATTTGAAGGAAAAACCCTGATGGTTTTTCCTTCAAGCTTTCTTTTCCTTCCGCTTTTCGGGAAAGGGAATTGAGTAGAAATCTTTTTTGCAGTGCTCAGACAGCCCGTGACGGGCTTCAACACGCTCTCAAGAAACGGGAGCGTGTTTTTTATGTGCTGCTTAAAAATCTTTTTGCAGCGGTTAGACAACTATTAAAAAAATTTTTAAAACACTGTCACAATTTGTCGAATATTAGGATTAACATTGTGGGGAGCAAAATATTTTTTTAGAAAGAGGTATAAAAAATGAAAAAATTAGTTTCCGTTCTTTTATCTGTAGTTATGATTATGTCAATTTTGTCCTCCACTGTGGTTACGGCTGCGGCTGCAAACAATTCGGATAATGGTGGGATCATGCCTATGTATGCGGCGGGATTTATGTGGACCTCAAGTTTATCATTCAGCGGCAAAACCGCAAACTGCAAAAGCACTATGGTTGTTTTTTCAGGTGAAAAATGGATATCTGTTACTCAGAGCCTTGAAAGGGAAATGCCCGGCAGCAATTGGCAGACGGAAGCTATATGGACACAATATTCAACAACTAATACTTTGTCGTGCGTGTTTAACAATTCAAAAACCGTAAGTTTCAACGGAAATTATCGTGTGAAGAGTGTATATGTTGTTGAAAGTGTAACCGGTGTACGAGACACTATAATAGCGTACAGTAAAATAGTTTCAATATAAATTTTTTATTCAAATCCTTCTTTTATTACCGTCATTTCAGCTAATTCCACTAATCTATTTTCTCCAAATGAAGGAATTGAAATGCTGAATATATATCCATCCATTACCCATACAATCCCTTTGGTTTCATCTTCTTTTTCTCGATATACGGTAGTTATAAACCCGTTATTTCCGTTAACGTTTACTCCATAAATATTTGCATTCTCTGTATTGAGCTTTAAATAGTGTTCTGCAGCAAATTTTGTATATTGAGTGAACACAATTTCATTGCCATTCCACTCATAATTATAAACTGCAGATGTATCGTCAATCATTTCAACAACACACTCACACCCACTCTCCGGCGGCAGCCAATAAAGCTCATTGATACTATCCTTTAGCTGATATTCGGAAATATCGAGAGTAACGTCCGAATATTCCCCATGCCTGTCAAACACAAACCCGTTTATTATCAGATAAGCGGCATAAGCTCCCACCGAAAGAATCACTGCTGCAGCGATTATTGCCATTATCAGCGCAAGTTTTCTCAGCGGCATAAAATGTCGCTCAGCAGACGGTTCTTTTGTTTCTTCATAACGTCTGGCAAGCCTTATGATGCTTCTTTTTCTGATTTTATATGCAAGTGAAAAACGGTGGGGATTTTCTTCGATCTCTCTTTTGCATAACGACATTCTCTCTTCAAAAGACGCTATAAGAGCCGTTCTCAGAAGTTCATCACTGCTCATTGCTGATTCCCCTTTCCTGTAATTTATCAATTAAACGCTTCTTTGCCCTGTGAACACGCTGTCTGGCAGTATCAGGCTTGATATCTAAAGTTGAAGCTATTTCTTCATAGGTCTGTCGATTTATCAGGTAAAGGCATAAAATATCATAATCAATTTCAGACAGCATATTCATCGTCTCTTTGATTTCATCTATGCTCAATGAGGCTAAGACTTCTTCTTCAGTGGTATTAGTGCTGTTTGGGCAATTAGATGTGCTGTTTTCAATATCTTTCTTACGTTTATTGAATACTTTATATGCAGAATGCTTTACAATGACGGTCAGGTAAGATTTCCGCTCTGTATCGGGCATGGATTTCAGCTTTTCTAAAGCTTTACCTTTTATGACGCTCATAAAAGCATCATGAACAGCGTCCTCCGCATCATACCTTTGCTTCAGGATACGGAATGCGATACCATACAGCATACGTTCATAGTCAGTATACAATTTTTCAACAAACGGCCTGTCCTCAGGTGCGTCTACCAATGTAAGATAGAAAGAAAGCATATTATCCCCCGACTGTATAGTAAAATAACGTTTTTATTTTACTACAGCGGTCGAAAAATGTCAAACATAAAGTTTATATTTATAATTAAATATGTTCATAAAAATTTTTTACTTTCATATATATTTCATTTGTTCCGCAATTTGAAACAGTATTCTATGCAGCATAGAGGTACGATGTATGAGGGAATTTGCAGGTTATAAAACACATTTCAACAGTATCACAGGAGAGTATCAGACCAATCGCGAACATCTGCTGGGAACGGCAAGGCTGTCACGGGAGCGGAACAAGCTGCCTGAGCTGGACAGCATAGTGCATCTTACGGCGCTGCTGCACGATCTGGGTAAATATTCGGCTGAATGGCAAAAATATTTTCTCGAAAATATAAAAGGCGAAGGCAGCGGCAAAAAGCTGGACCATGCTACGGCAGGCGGTCAGACGGCAAAGGAGCTGATGGGTAAATCGGCGGCTTCGGTCATGGTACAGACGGCGATATATTCCCATCACGGGCTTTGCGACTGCTGCTCCTTGGACGATGATACTTTTTTGTTCAATAATCGGGAGCGTAAGGCTGCAAGCCTTCCCGTGGCGGAATGCACAGAGGTTTTTTTCTCTGAATTTGACAGGAAGGAAATAAAAAAGCTGGCGCAGGACGCCGTTGCAGAAGGAACAAGGCTGACCGGCAAAATAAAGGGATCGTTGAAAAGCTGGGACGAAGACGTCGATCTGTATGGAAACGGCAGATTTTTTTTAGGTATGTATCAGAAGCTGCTGATGTCCCTGCTTATCGATGCGGACAGGCGTGACACTGAGGATTTTGCTTCAGGGGGTGACAGCGCAGATTACTCTTTTGATAATACATTTCAGCTTTGGGACGAGTGCGGGGAAAGGATAGAAAAGAAGCTGGCAGGATTTAAGGCGGACAGTGACATAAACAAATGCAGAAGCGAAATATCCGAGCTGTGCAAAAAAGCGGCGGACAACCGGTGCAGCCGCTACCTGCTCACCGTTCCCACAGGAGCAGGAAAAACCCTCAGCAGCCTCAGATTTGCCGTAGCTCACGCAAAAAATTTCAACAAAAGCAGAATAATCTATGTTGCACCCTATCAGTCCATTGTTGAACAGAACGCACAGGAGATACGCGACGCTTTGGGGCGCCCCGACATAGTGCTTGAGCATCACTGCAACATTATTATCGAGGACGATGAAGGGCAGCTGAAATATGAGCGCATTACCGAGGATTGGCAGTTTCCCGTTATTGTCACCACGGCAGTACAGTTTTTGAACACGATTTTTTCCGGAAAAACAGGTGATCTGCGCCGAATGCACAGCCTGTGTGACAGTGTTGTTATAATAGACGAGGTTCAGGCACTGCCGATATATGTTACCGAACTGTTCAATATGGCAGTGAATTTTCTTTCGGAATTTGCGAAGACCGATTTTGTGCTTTGCACCGCTACTCAGCCGAGACTGTCGGAATTAAAAAAGAACCGTATGCTTGCCACACAACAGATGGCAGGAGCTCCCGAGCGGTACGATAAGGCGTTTAAAAGGGCTGAGATAGTTGACGATACAGACATTATCCCTGCGGGTATGAGTGTTGACGACGCTGCGGCATATATATCTGAAAAAGCAGAAAAATATGGCAGTGTTTTGTTTATCGCCAATACAAAAGGCTGTGCAGAAAAGCTTTATCAGCAGGTATCCCGGCTGAAGGGCGATGAGCTTGAGGTAAATCATCTGAGCACTAATATGTATCCCGAGCATAGGAGACGGGTGATAAATCGGTTGAAGGAAAATTGCGCCGAAAACAAAAAACATATCTGCATCAGCACTCAGATAGTTGAAGCAGGAGTAAACCTCTCCTTTAAGTGCGTGATACGCTCTTTGGCAGGTCTTGACAGCATAATTCAGGCGGCAGGACGCTGCAACAGAAACGGCGAGTATGACCGCGGCAACGTCTTTGTCGTAAAAATGAACGATGAGGCTGAAAATTTGACTTATCTCAAAGACATAAGACTGGCTCAGGAGGCAATGAGGCAAGTACAATATAAAATAAGGCACGACCCGGAGCAAAAGCTGAGTATGGATTCCCCCGAGGCGGTCGGTCTGTATTTCGGATATTATTATGAGAAAAGGGGAAACGAGCTGGATTACCCGGTTACTGTCAACGGGCAGAAAACCAACATAGTGGAGCTGCTCTCTGACAACAGCGATTTTTGCAGAGAAAAAAACAAGCCTGTCTTAGTACAAGCCTTCAAAACTGCGGGAGAAGAATTTGAGGTCATCAATGACGCAGGAAAAATGAGCCTTGTGGTCGAAAATAAAGAAGCTGCAAAAAAGCTGGCACTGTTGGAGGACGATTCACTGGACGTAAAGCAAAAGAAGCGTATACTGCGGGAATTGCAGTCCTATACCGTCTCGGTGTCAAAATATCAGCGGGACAAGCTGGCAGGAGGGATACGCACTGTTATGAACGGGCGCATAGCGGTGCTGGACGAAAGGTTTTACAATGATAATACAGGAGTTACCGATCAGCCGGCTCCTATGGCTTTTATGGATATGTAGAAAGGAAGGGATCGTATGCACGAAAACAGAATTGAATTTGAGGTGTCGGGAGATTATGCGCTGTTCTCAGATCCTGTCACAAGGGTGGGAGGTGAAAAGTGTTCTTATCAGATACCTACTTATGAGGCTTTAAAAGGCATCGTACACTCAATATACTGGAAGCCCACTCTCCTGTGGATAGTTGACGCAGTGAGAGTAATGAACCCCATACAGACCGAATCAAAGGGAATACGACCTATAAACTACGGCGGCGGAAACGACCTTGCCTACTACACCTACCTGAAGGACGTGAAGTATCAGGTAAGAGCGCATTTCGTCTGGAACGAGAATCGTCCGGAGCTTGCCTCTGACCGTAACGAAAACAAGCACCATAATATCGCAAAGAGAATGGTGGAGCGAGGAGGAAGACGTGATATTTTTCTCGGAACAAGAGAATGTCAGGGGTATGTGGAGCCATGTGTGTTCGGAGAGGGAGAAGGAGCGTACGACAGTATCAACGAGATAAACTTCGGCTTTATGTATCACGGAATAACATACGCTGACGAGGCAGTAAATAAAGAGGATAAGGACGCAATGACCGTCAGATTTTTCAATGCGGTGATGAAAAACGGCGTCATTGAATTTCCCAAGCCCGAAGAATGCACCAAAAAACGGCTTATCAAAAGCATGGGGATAAAGCCCTTCGGCGAGGGCAATTTCTCGGGTCTCTCGGAATTTGAGGAGGTGACTTGATGAACTGGGTCAGAGAGCTGTGCGATCTGTATGAGAAGAACAAGGATTCGGCAGGAAAGGTCGAGACGGGCAGATACGGAGAGGACGTTATACTCCTGCCCGTGTTTCACACCACCGTTAAAGCGCAGATAACGGTGACGCTGACTCCTGACGGCGAATTTTACAGGGCGGATAGGGTCAGCGGAGACGACAGCCTGACTGTGATACCGGTTACTGACGAATCGGCTTCAAGAACTGCGGGTATAGCGGCTAATCCTCTTTGCGACAACCTTAAATATCTCGCCGGAGATTACATGGAATATGTTATATCCGATAAAGATGAGGATAATACACAGTACCACCGACTGTATATGGAAGGGCTGAAGCGGTGGGCGGAATCGGAACAGTCTCATGAAAAGGTGAGAGCTGTGTATGCATATCTTCTGAAAAATGAGCTTATGAAGGATCTGTTTGACAGTGAAGTGCTTATCCCTGACGTTGACGGAAAGATCAGAAGCGCAAAATACGATGACAAAAAGGACGAGAAAAAAGCGGGAAAAATAGAGGGGATAAGACAGGCGGCAGCGTTCGTCAGATTTGTAATAGGAGCAGAAGGAGAGAAAAGCAAATGCTGGCTTGACAACACTTTGCATGACGCATATATCAGGTATTGCAGAGCTTCAGCTCAGGAAAAAGGTATCTCTTATCTTACAGGCGAAACGGGGGCGATCTCCTACCTTCAGCCTAAAAAAATACGCAGCGAGGGCGACAGCGCAAAGCTGATCTCGTCCAACGATGAAAGCGGTTTTACCTACCGCGGACGTTTTAATGACAAAACTGAGGCTTTCGCCATAGGCTACGAGGACTCCCAAAAAATACACAATGCACTGAAATGGATAATAAGAAAACAGGGTAAGACTTACGGCGGGCTTTCAGTGGTGACATGGGAATCCGATCTCAACAAGCTGCCCGACTGGAGCAGCGATACCGACAGTATATGCGAGGAGTATGAAAGCTGGGACGACGAGAAAGAACAGAAACAGCAGTATGAAGGCACCGACTCCAAAACCGCAGCGAGATTTCTTGCGGCTATGAACGGATACCACAACATACTGATCAAATCGCCCGAAAAGATAAACTCAAATGTAATGATAATGGCATTCGACGCTGCGACGCCGGGTCGCCTGTCAGTGGCGGAAGCGGCGCAGCTCAGCTCAAGCGCTTATCTGGACAGCATATCACGATGGCATGAGGACTGTAAATGGAAGCAAATAAAATATAAAAACAAGGCGGTCTGTAAGTATGAAGGTGTTCCCTCGGTCAAAGGCATCGCAGAGCTGCTTTACGGCACCGAGGAGAACGGTGGTCTTGTGCTGAAGGGCTCAAACGATAAGCGTAAGCCTGAGATATGCAACCGCCTGCGCCCCTGCATAATATACGGCAGACCCGTGCCGCAGGATATGGTAAATTTAGCGGTACGCAGAGCAAGCGCACCGGAAAGCTTCGACAGCGAGTTGGTTTGGAAGCAGGTGCTTGGGCTTGCCTGCTCACTGGTTAAGAAAAAAGAGAGTGAAAAAGGTTCAAAGGAGGTGTGGTCGGTGGAACTTAACACCGAAAGCTGCGACAGGAGCTATCTGTACGGACGTCTGCTTGCCGCTGCAGACATGATCGAACGTCAGACCTACGGCAAAGACGAAAAAAGAGTCACAAACGCAATGCGGTTGATGAATGCATTTTCCAAGCGCCCATACAGCACATGGAAGATAATCGAGGAACATCTGACGCCCTATCTGGACAAGCTGAAGGACGGTGAAAGGGCAGCGTATTCGCATCTGCTGGACAGGCTTTGCCAGAAATTCGGCGAAGGAGAGTTTGAAAACAAAGACGCTTTAAGTGGGCTTTATCTGCTGGGATATCACAGTCAGTCGCTGGATTTTTACAGGAAAAGCGAAGAAAATTCAAAGGAAGCCGAGCCTGAAGCGTCCCAAAGCGACGAGAGAAGCGACAGGAGCTACCTGTACGGGCGGCTGCTGGCAACGGCAGACAGGATAGAATACCGCACCTACGACCGTGACGAGGCGAGGCAGACCAACGCAAAGCAGCTTATGAGCTCTTTCTCACTGCGTCCCTTCCGCATCTGGCAAACAATTGAGGAAAGGGTACAGCCCTACATGGCCAAGCTGAAGACCGCTGAGAGGATAAGGTACGAAAAACTGCTGAACGAGATATTCGGCAAATTCTCAGAGGGAGATTTTGAAAAGGAAGAGCCGCTGGACGGGCTTTACCTGCTGGGATTTCACAAGCAGTCCTATAATTTCAACCATTTTAATGATAAATCTAAGGAGGAAAAAGAAAATGACTGATTTAAAAGGAAAAATCGATTTTGTAGCTCTTGTGTCCGTTGACAATGCAAACCCCAACGGCGACCCGCTGAACGGCAACCGCCCCCGTGAAAGCACGGACGGCCTTGGCGAAATGTCCGATGTATGCATTAAGAGAAAGATCAGAAACAGGCTTCAGGATATGGGCGAGAAGATATTCGTACAGTCCGACGACCGCTGCGACGATGGGTATGACAGCCTGCGTACAAGAGCTGAAAACTGCGAGGAGCTTAAAGCCGAGATAGGCAAAGGCAAAAAAGCGGACAAGGACGTTTGTTCCCAGATAGCGTGCAGGACATGGACAGACGTGAGAATGTTCGGGCAGGTGTTTGCATTCAAAGGCTCCGATGTTTCTCTGGGTATAAGAGGACCTGTGTCCATCCATCAGGCAGTAAGCGTTTCGCCCATAGACATAATAAGTATGCAGATCACCAAGAGCGTGAACAGTGAATCCAAGGAGGGACGTGCTTCCGATACCATGGGTGCAAAGCACAGAATATGTCACGGGCTTTACATACTCAAGGGCAGCGTAAACGTTCAGTTAGCCGAAAAGACAGGATTTTCACAGGCTGACGCCGAAAAGCTGAAGGAAGCTCTGAGAACGCTGTTTGAGAACGACGCTTCTTCCGCAAGACCCGAGGGCAGCATGGAGGTCAGCAGGCTGTACTGGTGGCAGCACGATGAGAAAACACCTGCCGTTTCCACCGCAAAGATACACAGAAGCGTGAAGGTGACACCTGTCAGTGAAAGACCTAAGTCCTTTGAGGATTATTCCGTGGAGCTGGTGCTGCCTGAGGGCTGTGCCGAGCCGGAGGTATATTGATTGTACGCTGAGGAGGATTTTTTGCAGCTGTCGGGAATACAGCACTTTGCCTTTTGCAGGAGGCAGTGGGCATTGGCTTATATCGAGCTGCAGTGGGCTGAAAACCTGCGTACCGTCGAAGGGCATATAATGCACGAGAGAGCTCACGACGGCGGTATTGCAGAAAAGCGGGGAGACCTGATAGTATCAAGAGCAATGCCTGTTCATTCTGCTGAGCTTGGAATAAGCGGGGAATGCGATGTCGTGGAATTTAACCGCAGCGAGAGCGGCGTATTTATACCTGAATATGAGGGAAAATTCACGGCAACTCCCGTAGAATACAAGCGTGGTTCTCCGAAGAAAAACGACATTGACGAGCTGCAGCTGTGTGCTCAGGCTGTCTGCCTGGAGGAAATGCTGTGCTGCGATATTCCCGTTGGATATATTTTCTACGGCGAGACAAGAAGAAGGCAGAAGGTCCTGTTGGACAAAGGGCTCAGGGACAGGGTCAGAGCTTTGCTGGAGGAGATGCACCGTCTTTATGACAGAGGTCATACTCCCAAAGCAAAGCGGACAAAGTCCTGCAATGCCTGCTCGATAAAGGATCTGTGCCTTCCCTCGCTTGAAAACGGCAAATCTGTGGAGGAGTATATCAACAGCGCAGCGGAGGAGATGACGGATCCATGAAAAGGCTTCTTAATACTCTTTATGTGACCTCTCCCAACCGCTATCTGTCCCTTGACGGAGAAAACATAGTGATACTGGAGCAGCAGGAAGAGATCGGAAGAGTTCCGCTGCACAATCTTCAAAGCGTCATTACCTTCGGTTATACGGGAGCAAGCCCAGCTCTTATGGCGGCCTGCGCAAAGCGGGATATTGACCTTGTATTTCTGTCAGGCAGCGGGAGATTCCTTGCACGCGTCTCAGGGGAGATAAGAGGAAACATACTGCTTCGAAAAGAGCAGTACAGGGTGGTTTCAGACAAGGCTGCGAGTCTGGAAATCGCCCGAAACTGCATACTGGGAAAGGTGCACAATTCTAAATGGATCATAGAGCGAGCTTGCAGAGATCACCCGATGCGGCTTGATGTTGAAAAACTAAAGAAAAAATCTCAGCTTTTGTCTCAATCCATTCATTTTGTACGTCAATGCAGTGACGCAGACAGGCTGAGAGGCTTTGAGGGTGAAGCTGCCGCCGTTTACTTTTCGGTATTTGACGATCTTATACTGCAGCAAAAGGAGCAGTTCTGTTTCAAAGGCAGAAGCCACCGTCCGCCGATGGACAAAGTGAACGCAATGCTGTCATTTGCATATATATTGCTGACAGGAATGTGTGCAGGAGCGTTGGAAGCAGTGGGGTTGGATCCGTACGCAGGCGTTTTTCACACCGACCGTCCCGGCAGAATGTCGCTGGCGCTGGACATGGTAGAGGAATTGCGAAGCGTGGTGGCAGACAGATTTGTGCTTACAATGATAAACAAGCGTATTATTGACGGCAACGGCTTTACTGAAAAAGAAAACGGAGCAGTTATCATGGATGACGACACGAGAAAAAGCTTTTTGTCTCAGTGGCAGCTGAAAAAGCAGGAAGTTATCACTCATCCGTACTTGGGCGAGAAGGTGGAATGGGGCATGGTGCCCTATGTTCAGGCATTGCTGCTGTCACGATACTTTAGAGGCGACCTTGACCAATATCCGCCATTCCTTTGGAAATAAGGAGGAAAATATGCTGGTATTGATAACCTATGACGTGAATACCGAAACTCCTGCAGGGAAAAAACGTCTCAGAAGGGTTGCAAAGCAATGCGTCAATTTCGGGCAGCGAGTGCAGAATTCCGTTTTTGAGTGCAATATGGATGCTGCAAAGTGCCGCGAAGTTAAGGCGATACTCGAAAAAATCATTGACAAGGAACAAGACAGCCTTCGATTTTATTATCTGGGCAACAACTACAAAAGCAAGGTGGAGCACATAGGTGCAAAACCAAGTTTTGATGTTACCGAGCCATTGATAATATAGTGATGTAACAAAAAGTGCGAATGGGAAGCTGTCATGCAACTTTGAAGCATTCGCACTGTCACACTTAACAAAAAACGCTTAAATTATATTGTAAAATATGGTAATTCCTGATTTTTTAGGGGCTTCAAGCGTTTGAAATTTGTTGCTTTTGCGTAAATTGTACGATATTAATGGATAGCATTGTGCAATTTTGCAATCAGGACCTGTAGGGGTCCTGTGGATTGAAATTCCGTATTTTTTCAAGCCATGCCAGCTCCTGCTCGTCAGGACCTGTAGGGGTCCTGTGGATTGAAATTTCCTTGGCCGCTTCCAGCTGAACTATTTGCAGCTGTCAGGACCTGTAGGGGTCCTGTGGATTGAAATGCTCTGAAGGTATCAGTGCTACATCCTCCGGGTAGTCAGGACCTGTAGGGGTCCTGTGGATTGAAATTTACAGCGATGTGCGCACCAAGCTGGACAGTCTCGTCAGGACCTGTAGGGGTCCTGTGGATTGAAATGCCGACCCGAAGCGGCCTGCAAACGGCTTTCAGGCGGTCAGGACCTGTAGGGGTCCTGTGGATTGAAATCTTTAGAGAGGTTTTTCCTTCAAATGAACGGAAAGTCAGGACCTGTAGGGGTCCTGTGGATTGAAATCTTCCCTGCATCTCTGGATTCAAGCAGCATCTCAGTCAGGACCTGTAGGGGTCCTGTGGATTGAAATATGGAGACAGCACTTGCCGCACTGGAGAGCACCGTCAGGACCTGTAGGGGTCCTGTGGATTGAAATGCCAAGAGCGCCGTCGCCGATATCGTGGACGTTAAAGGTCAGGACCTGTAGGGGTCCTGTGGATTGAAATTCGGAAAGAGAGCTGTGCAGCAGGACGAGAGCCGAGTCAGGACCTGTAGGGGTCCTGTGGATTGAAATTGGAAGGCGCAGAGCTTGCGGCAGGTAGCAGCGGTCAGGACCTGTAGGGGTCCTGTGGATTGAAATACAATCTGCATTGCCCTATGTGCCGACCCCTTATGTCAGGACCTGTAGGGGTCCTGTGGATTGAAATGAAAAATCTATTGACAAATACACCCATTGGGTGGTCAGGACCTGTAGGGGTCCTGTGGATTGAAATGCAGAAAGAGAATTGTGCAGCAGGACGAGAGCAGTCAGGACCTGTAGGGGTCCTGTGGATTGAAATTCCCGCAAATACGGCGTCCCCTACACCAGCCTGCAGTCAGGACCTGTAGGGGTCCTGTGGATTGAAATGCAATCAATGAAGTTGTAATTTCTAACGGCGCCTGTCAGGACCTGTAGGGGTCCTGTGGATTGAAATGTCCGCTTCGGCGGCGGTCGCTGGTATGACCGCAGTCAGGACCTGTAGGGGTCCTGTGGATTGAAATTTTTGTTGCTAAAAGTCTTGACCTGCCCTCTGAAGTCAGGACCTGTAGGGGTCCTGTGGATTGAAATACTATAAAGCTGTGCTTCGAGCATTTCTCCAAAAGTCAGGACCTGTAGGGGTCCTGTGGATTGAAATACGAGCGAGGGCACAGAGGCGAGCGGACGCGAGGTCAGGACCTGTAGGGGTCCTGTGGATTGAAATAACATTAAAAAGGCAATTGGAGGGACGACATCATGTCAGGACCTGTAGGGGTCCTGTGGATTGAAATTCTACCTCTGCTATTGCCGCCTGATCCTTCCGCAGGTCAGGACCTGTAGGGGTCCTGTGGATTGAAATGTTCCCGTGGGCGGCGGGCTTACCGTAAATACCGTCAGGACCTGTAGGGGTCCTGTGGATTGAAATGTATTCCGCACGCTTTTCCTCGGCGGCTGCGTCAGTCAGGACCTGTAGGGGTCCTGTGGATTGAAATAGTCGGTGGTATGGGGGGATCAAGAAAAAATTGGGGTCAGGACCTGTAGGGGTCCTGTGGATTGAAATCGGCATTCGGGGTCTGTTGTTAGCCGCCCCATCAGGTCAGGACCTGTAGGGGTCCTGTGGATTGAAATACACAAGCGGATATTCTATCAGGATAACGAGGTGTCAGGACCTGTAGGGGTCCTGTGGATTGAAATATGAACACTATCTAAGTAAGAGTAAGTGTGTTATAGTCAGGACCTGTAGGGGTCCTGTGGATTGAAATCATCATATTAAGATATTTCTGATAAGCTGTAGATGTCAGGACCTGTAGGGGTCCTGTGGATTGAAATTGTCGGGTGATGTTATCGCATTATTGCCAACGACGTCAGGACCTGTAGGGGTCCTGTGGATTGAAATTCTAATGCTACAGAAATTATTATTACAAATTACAATCGCCGTCAGGACCTGTAGGGGTCCTGTGGATTGAAATGCAAGCAAATACGCTGCTAAACAGCATGAGGATCGTCAGGACCTGTAGGGGTCCTGTGGATTGAAATATATATAGAAGGAGCAGCACTGCGAGTAATCCATGTCAGGACCTGTAGGGGTCCTGTGGATTGAAATATTCGCTCTCTACTCTCAGTAGGGGGTAGTATAGTCAGGACCTGTAGGGGTCCTGTGGATTGAAATGAAAGAAAAAGCGCCCTGACGAGTATCTGAAAATGTCAGGACCTGTAGGGGTCCTGTGGGTTGAAATGTATCACCCGTTAAATCTGTCGGTCATGGTATAACGTCAGGACCCATAGTGGTCCTGTGGATTGAAATTTTGAACTCGCAAGAATCCTTGAAGCCAAGCAACGTCAGGATCTGTAGGGACCCTGTGGATTGAAATGATACTGTTCGCCGTATAAAAGCGTGCAGGTAAAGTCAAAATCTGTGGGGTCACTTGAATTGAAATTCAAGAACATAGGGATAAAAATATAACTTTATCCGTAAAAACCGTCATAGCGCTGAGTTCAATCTGGCTATATGCCCCATAATTATGTTTATGGAGTAAAACCACAAGCAAAAACGCATGGGGATGGATGCAGCGTTGAAAGGGAACTATATAAAAGAACTTGCGGATTTTATTTTGAAACAGGAACTGTTCAAATAATCTTTTTGGTTTTATACGGTAACTGAGCCGATGAACTATAGAAAACATAAAGTGTATTTTGTGTCCTGCAGCTCATGCATCTGAGATGATGCGATTTTTTGTTTTGTATGCTGGTACATCGGCCGTCAGAACTGTACATACCTTATAAAATAAAAGACCCCATCGGGGTCTTTTATTTTGCCGCCCTGCCTTTCCGTCGCTCCCCGCCTTAGATCGGGACCGCCATAAATCTGAAGAACGTATACCCCATTTTATATACAACAAAAAACTGAACCGAGGTATGAGATTTAAGCATTTCTTCTGAAATGTCCGCCCCTCACACTTTTTATTCATAAACCCCGCCTAAAAATTTCCGCAAAGTGAAACCTCTCCCCCACAAAACCGTACTTAATAAGTGAAAGCGCTTTTAACGTCAAAGGAGGTGAAAGCATGGAAGACAACGAAATAATCGAGCTGTTTGCCGCTCGTGACGAAAGAGCGATAGCCGAGGTAAAGGCAAAATACGGCGGTATATGCCGCAGCGTGGCGCTGAGTATGCTGCGTGACCGTGAGGACGCCGAGGAGTGTATAAGCGACGTATACCTGATACTCTGGAACAAGATACCCCCCGCCCCCGAAAACCTCAAAGCCTATATATGTCGTGTGACCAAAAACACCTGTCTCAAACGCATCGAATACAATTCTGCGGCAAAGAGAAACGGCAAGCCGCTCTCCCTTTCGGAGCTGGGCGAGGAGCTGCAGATTGAGGAACATTCCTCTCAGCAGTCCGATATGGAGCTTGGCGAGATGATCAGCAGCTTTCTCCGCCTGCAAAAGCCCGAGGTACGAAACGTGTTCCTGCGGCGTTATTGGCTTATGGAATCAGTGGAGGAGATAGCGTGCAGGTTTTCCTTCAGCAAGAGCAAGGTGAAATCCATGCTTTTTCACACCCGAAGCAAGCTTGAGAAGTACCTGAAGAAGGAGGGTATAGATTTATGAAAGAGGAGAAGCTTTTTAATATAGTAAACGATATAGACGACGACCTTATCTGCGAAATGCTGGAATACAGCCCCGACAAAGAGACAAAGGGCGGGGAATATGAGGGAGCGACGTACTCTGCTCCCGAAAAGGCAAGAAAGGTGCGTTACTGGCAGTACCCTGCGGCAGTGGCAGCTTTGATGCTGATTTTGGTAGGAGCGCTGTTTATCTTTAATTCAAACAACACTCTCCCCTATGAGCAGCAGCCGGGCGGCACCACGGCGAACGGCGTCGACCCTGCCCTGTCCCCCCTTGAGCTTATAAACTGCCAACTTTGCGAGGACGGAAAATACCGTGTAAACGAGAAGGATTTTATAGTTACCGACGATTACGACCTGTTCCGCCAGTACTTTTTCGGGACATGGGAGGGAAGCTTCTGCTTTGCGGAGAGCTATGAACGGGACAGTCTGGTCATCGACGATTCCCTGAAGTCCTTTAACATGATAGGCTTGGAGCCTTGGTACGACGGCGTATTTTACAAGGTCAACGACAGTGTGCTTGCATTTATGTGCGGCGGCTCCGCAGGCGGATCCATGCTTTGGCTGGACATGAATGCTCCCGGAACGATGTACGTTTCATGGGGAACCGTGGGGAATTACGAAACGAATTGGTTTTATTCAAGGGACAAGGAAGGACGCCCTGTAAATATACCCGTTCTGTATACGCTGAAAAAATCCGATATTCCCCCCAATAAACCCGAAGAAAATTTCCTCAGCATATTCAGGCTGCGTGAAATATCACGGGATCACGGGATAGACTTCAGCTTGCTTACTGATCTGAAGTTTGATCACAGGGATTACGAGGATGGCGAGTCTTACCGTCTGTCACACAACGCCTACGCTCTGTTTTATCCCGTTTATCTTGTTTCGCAGATCCCCGATAGGTTTGAATTCAAAACGGTCGTCGGAAACGGTCACGACGAATATATACTGGCGGAGGTAAGCTATGCCGTTGAAAAGATCGACGGAAAGTGGGTAAGGACGCAAGCCTTCCTCAGCAGTATAGACAATGCTATGGAGACCCATGCCCTTGAGCTGCTGCACTGTCATCTCAGCAACGACGGAGAATACAGGGTGGACGAGGGTGCTTTGACCGTCATGGACGATTACGACCTGTTCCGCCGGTACTTTTTCGGCACATGGAAGGGACGCACAAGTGCGCAAGCCCTTATCATAGACGACTCTCTGAATTGCTACAATATTACGGAGCGGCCCAATATCTGGTGCAGCGGTGAATTTTACAGGATAGGCGACAGTACGCTTGCATTTGTTATGGGCGGCTCAGGCGGCCCTGAAGTATTCTGGCTGGATATGAACGATCCCGAAACAATGTACGCTGCATACGGATGTATAGGCACAGGCGAGCCCCAATTCGATTATATCTGGTCAATAAACGGCGCCGCCATGCCTCAGGTTTCTTCACTGGAAAAATCGGACGTTCCCCCCAACGACCCCGAGGAAAACTTCCTCAGCATATTCAGGCTGAGGGAGATATCACGGGATCACGGTATTGATTTTGCTCTGCTTGTGGAAATGACTTTCGGATATGAAGATGAAAACGGTATGTACTGCGTTTTAGCGCATAATGCCAATGCAATGTTTTATCCCGTTTATCTTGTTTCGGAAAGCCCCGATAAGCTCGAATTCAGAACCACCGTGGGAAGCGGCTGGCCTGAGGATAAGGGCTTTGAGGCAAGATATACCGTTGAAAGGATAAACGGAGAGTGGGTAAGAACGGAAGCCATGTGGTACGGCGCAGACGGTAAGCCTGCAAAGGTGACGGTGGCAGGAAAGTACGACAGCAGACTGCTTACGGACTTCGACTACAGCGGGCTGCTGGAGCTGACAAGCTCTTTCCCCGAAGGCGCAGGGGATTTCATTGACGGCAAGTACAGCGAGTTCAAAGAGCTGTACCGAAAAGCGTTTGCGCTTGAGCGCTGCCTGATAGGCGTACAGCCCTTACCCATAAGCAACAGCCAAGGCGGGCTGCTGCTGATGGTGTATGATGAGGAGCTGGGATATCATCTTCCCTATGTGCTGGCAGGCTGCAGTGATGAAAGCTTTTACGGCGCCCTGACGGAGGTGTTTACCGATGATATGATCGACAGCCTTATCGCAGCAAGGTCTGCTTCCATCTATATGTATGCAGGCGCAGTCTGGTATCACGACGGCTTCGGATTTGGCAGCGACATTTCCCGTATCCACGACGAATACTCCTTCAAACTCACCGAAGGCGCCTTCGACATTACCCACACCACCTACCATACCACCGAGGAGCTGGGCTGGGAAACGGACTACAGCCCCGACCTGAAGAACAAATACGAAACACGGGAGCACCACTATATCTTTGTAAAAACCGAGGACGGCTGGCGCTGCAGCAGGTTTGACACGGTTTGGTAAGACAGCCGTAAGGGATCGGAGAACAGAGAACGGGTTTTGCTTTGAGGTTACAGAAACTTTGATTTTTCTCCAAAAAATTTCAAAAAATACTTTACATTGGCATGATTATGTAGTATAATAAGTTATATCAAGCCAAAACAGATTACATTTCAATATTGTCAGGAGAAAAAATTATGTATTTATGCAAATTGAAGTTCACAATCGTAACCTCCTCGGACTCCCCCGAGACTATCCTTCGCACCGTGCCCCTGCCGGAGGACTGCGAGCTGGAGGTGATCTCCTGCAAGGAGCTTGACGAAAGCCGTCTGACCGTCTGCGACTGTGCGGTCATTTCGGACGGCGACCCCGCAGTGCTGACCAAGGCGGCGGAGACAAAGGGCGTAAAAACCGTACTCCTTGCGGAGGGCAGCCAGCTGAAAGACCTGTCTGCGGAGCAGCTTGACGCTGCCCATGACATTTTTGCAATGCCCGACGGCTTACGGTACGACGAAACGATACTTGCGGCGCATTTCAGGCGGCTTATCGCCACAATGAAAAACGAGTTCGACTTCCGCAGGGAGAAAATATACTTTGAGACCGCCATCGACAGCATACCCGACCTTGTGTGGTTCAAGGACAGCAAAGGTGCTCACCTTATCGTAAACGACAGCTTCTGCAAGCTGGTGGAAAAGACCAAGGAGCAGATATACAAGCAGGGACACTATTATATATGGGACATTCCCCGTGAGGAGTACGAAAAGGGCGAGTTCGTCTGCCTCGAATCGGAGGACGAGGTGGTAGCGGCACGAAAGACCTGCACCTTTGACGAGAAGATAAAGACCAAGGGCGGAATGAGGCAGTTCAAGACCTACAAATCCCCCCTTATAGACGTCAACGACGAGATATTCGGCACCTGCGGCGTAGCCCACGACGTAACCGACCTGCACAACATGAACAACGAGCTGGACGTGATACTGGAGGGCGTTCCTTTCCCCATGGTAGTCTACGATGACAACAAAGTCATAGTCAACGCCAACAAGGAATTCTATCTGATGTTCGGCATTCACGAGCAGCTGGCAAAGACCACCGTTGACGAGTGGATGAACAGGTACGTCAAGGGCAAGGTAAAGAAAATAGCCAACAGGGACGAGTTCATGATAAACTACGGCAGTGAGGTAAGGACGGTAAGCTTTACCCAGCAGAACATAAACGATATTTTCGGCGAGACCATCGGCAGCATGATATTATTCCGTGACGTTACCGTGGAGCGTCTCTACGAGGAACGCACCCTCAAGGAGGCGAACACCGACTTCCTCACCGGCGCCAACAACCGCCGCAGCCTTGACGATCATCTTGAACAGATAAGGAAGGCGGAGCAGATAACCTTCATCACGGTGGATCTGGACAATTTCAAGCAGGTGAACGACGCTTTCGGACACCATAAGGGCGACGAAGCGCTTCAGATAGTCACCCGTATAATGGGGGAATGCTTCCCGCAGGATTTCATCTCCAGACTGGGCGGCGACGAGTTTCTGATAGTTATCAGCCGCGAGACCGCTATTGAGAAGGTCAAGGAGGAGGTCGCCCTGTTCCAGAGCATATTGAGGGCGGAATATCTGAAGATACCGGAATTCATCAATATAACCACCAGCATCGGCATCGCCATCGACACTCTCGCCAGCTGCGGCAGGTACGACTTTGACAAGCTCCTGCGCCACAGCGACCGGGCTCTCTACAAGGCAAAGGACAACGGCAAGGCTCAGTTCTTCGTTTATTGACGGCTTATATACGCTCTCAGCCAGCTGAGAGCGTATTTTTTTGCTGCCGCCAAAAAGATAAGGAGCCTGTCGCAAAGACCCTGCACTGTCAACGGTTTTTGTATAAAATTGACAGCTTTCCGTCAATCTCCCAGCCAAAATACGGCAAATTCATTATCAAATGTCACTTTTGTGCTAATTTGTGTCAGATTTATGCTGTTCATGCAGTATGAAAAGTGCTAAAATAATAGTAGAATGTCTTAACTGTATGTTGAAATAGTCACAGACATTTGCCGCACCTGCTGCGGCTTTGCACAAGCACAGAAAACCTATCTGGTAAGGAAAGGAATGATATTTTTCAATGAAAATGACCGGTAAAATTTTGTCGGTGCTGCTCACAGGGGCTGTCGTACTCAGTATGACTGCCTGCAATAACGAGGGCGGCGGTATTTTTTCGGCGGTTGAGGCGCCCGACATCGACCCCGACGCAGCCACAGGCGTTGTGACCTATTTTACTTATGAAACCAACTTCATGACTGACAACGCCGAAATGCTCACCCTGTTCAGGGAGAGATACAACGGCAGTATCGACGTTCAGACAGGCGCAACGTCTCTGAACTACTTTGAGATGCTGGGCACAAAGATCGCCACCGGCGACTCCCCCGACCTCATACGCTACGAGTGGATGGCGTTCCCTCACGGCATGAGCTACAATATGTTCACTCCCCTTGACAAATATATAGACTTTGACGACCCGCTGTGGTCGGGCATGAAGGAGACTGCCGAGCAGTATGCCTACAACGGCAAGCATTTCTATGTGCCCTATATGCACAGCACATACTTTGCGCTGCTCTACAACAACGTTGTACTTAAGGATAACGGCATCAACGATGACCCCATCGAATATGTAAAGAACAACACATGGGATTGGCCCACCTTTGAGGGAATGCTCAAGAGATGGATGGACATCAACCCCAACAACGTCGGCTATAACGGCGTAAGCGCGCTGCCCTTCGCCTTTACCACCGGCAAGAAGATGATCGAGATCACACCTGACGGTCAGATACTCAACAACCTTATGGACACCGACGTCGTTCGCTGCATGGACTGGCTTGAGGGTATGCGCAAGAACGGTCTTACCGGCGCCACCGCCGAGAAGGCTGCAGAAGGCAAATACAACGGCTACACCGATCCTCAGGAGGCGTTCAAGCCCTTCAGCATGGACGGCGGTCTGCTGATGTTCCTCGGCATGGAGCCCACATGGGCATACGGCGCAGCCAAGCAGGCGCTTGACGCAGCCGGCATCGAGAACGAGATAAAGTTTATCCCCTTCCCCAGAGATCCGCAGGCCGACAAGTGGTATCAGGCGACCGACACCTACGGCTATCTTATCCCCGCAGGCGCAAAGAACGTAAAGGGTGCAATGGACTGGATCACCTTGCTGCGCACCGAGGAAATAGACCCCGAAAACATAGCAAATGCAAAAGCAAAGGCTTGTGACTCTACAGCTCAGGCTCAGCCTCAGTGCCTCAACCGCAAATGCAATGACACGATAAATCCCGACGCTCTGAAAAGACATGTCTACACTGACGAAGAAAATGCAGCAGGCGTGATGGTATGTCCTTCCTGCAACACACCGAGAGAAATGATCTACAAGGTGGTATGGACTGAGGAGCAGTGGGATATGTATCAGGAAATGCTGGTAGACGGCGAGAAGTATACACTGCTGTACGACAACCTCTACGGCTTCAGCACCGACTTCAAGAACCTGTTCGTAGACGACAACAGAAACCTGCTCACCAGCGTACTGTTCGGCGATAACGAAAAATCCTACACTCAGCGCGCCAATGAGATAATGGGCTCGGTAGAAGGCTATCTCCAGCCTTACAGAGACAGAATGGCAGCCGACGCAAGAGGCGAAGAAGTCACCACGACCCCTGCAGCGTAATAAGCATAGAAATTCCCCGCAGAATTAAGCATAAAAACTCCCCCGCCGATGGCGGGGGAATTTTTATGCAGTGAAGAGTGTAAGGTACATAGTACACAGTAATTGAGGCAGCTGCAAATTTAAAATGCCAAGTGAAATTTTTTCACCCGGCATTTTTATATGCGGCGAAGCCGCCTCCATTACTGTGTACTTTTCACTGTGCACTGTCAACTGTCAATACAGTTCGCTCACTTCCGACGCCTCCACCACTTCAAAGGTAGCGCCCACACTGCCGTCCTCCTGAGTGGTCAGCGTGACGTATACCTGAAGTATCTGATTTTCAAGCATGGTTTTGTTGAAGATGGCACGGTTGGTGATGACGTCGTAGGTGAACTGCAGCATGACGGTGCCTGTTCTGCCCTCGAGATAGATGCTGTAAGCTCCGATGGCGTCCAGCTGTACCGCAAGGCTGCTTCCGTCCTCGGCGACTATGGGAGTGGATCTTTCAACGAGGGTGCCGTCGGCGTTGGTGCCGAGTATGAAGGTCTTATCCTTGTCTATGTAAGCGGTGTCGGAGGTCACCTCCATGCGCAGGTTCCTGAAGCTGTAATCGGTGGTGGTCTGACCGTCGAAAAGCTGCTGCTCTATCTTGCCTGCCAGCGCCACGGTGTTATCGCCGTCCCCCTTTGCCACCTGGAAGGTGAAAACGGGATAAAATTCGGGCTTGCCTGCTCTCAGCGCAGCCTCCAGCAGCTCGTCCTCGGTGAAGGAGGTGGTCAGCAGCGACCCGGACAGCCTGTTCATTTCCTCCTCGTTGATGCCTGAGCTGTAAAGCCTTTGCACCGCCAGTCCCGTAGAGGTGACGGTATTGTGGTCGAACACATAGCTTATCTCGTTGTGGGTGTAGGTAAAGATCATTACTCCTGCCACGATAAGAATAACGAGCAGTATCAGCGTTATGATGGTTAATTTTCTCATAGGAACTCCTTAGTGTTTTATATGCAGTACAGCTCCACATCCCACGCAGGGATATAGGGGTGATGCCTGAGATAAAGCCTGTAACCGCTGTGCATATCGTGTATTTTCAGCGGAAGCTCCAGCAGGTCCTCTGTACGGTGATACACCGACAGTATCAGCTTGGGGCGGTATTTTGCGATAGTCTCCCTTGCGCCCTCCAGCGCCTCCCGCTCGCTGCCCTCAACGTCCAGCTTCAGCAGCGTAGCCTTCTTGCCCTCCAGCAGCGTGTCCACCCTCATCGCCTGCACAGGCACGACACGGCCTCTGCCGTATCTGCTGCCGTTTTCGCGCATAGCCGTGCTGCTGCGCCCGCCGCTTTGTCGGAACTGCAGGGTGGTATCCTCATTCCACGCCACCGCATTTATCGGGTGGAATATTCCCCGTCCCAATGCGTAATTGCGCCGTACCATGCGGTTAAAGCTGCGGCTGTCCGGCTCGACGGCGTAAATATGCTCAAATTCCTTATTTGTGAGCCGCAGGAACTTATCCACCGTGTCTCCGTTATACGCTCCGAGGTCAACGTAGGTCTCCTGCTTTCCTATATTAAGCAGCGACCAGCCCTCGTCGGTGGGCGTCTCGCACTCCTTCAGCAGCTTGATATCCCCCGTCAGCTTATAGCTGATGATATCCTCCAGCACCTTCCTCGACTGTTCGTCCGCAAGCAGCCTTTTCACCTTCTGCAGCTTGTCTGCATTGGCTTCAAGGTACTCCTCGTCGAACAGTCCCTCTCCCGCAACGGGAACGTCGGGAGCATACAGCTCATACTGCCCGTCCAGCTCATAAAGCCTGTCCATAACGGGAGGAAGGCTGCTGCCGAAGCAGACGACGATCACAAAGTCACCGTACATCTCCTGTATCTCTGACAGCTTGTGCACCTGATATCCCAAAAAGCTCTGTCCGCGGACAAAGTCGTCGCTTGCCATAAAGGCGGCGGGCTTTATCCCCAGTCTTCCGAACACAGCCATGATTTTTTCGGCTCCGTCGCCCATGCCGTACATGATTATGGGCTTATCCGTCTCCGAAAGCCTTTTCCAAACGTTTTTTTCTTCCATGATCCACCTTTTGAACAGCGTTCAATTTACAACACGGTACTGAAACCATTCACTTATAACAATATCTATTCAACGGTAACAGATTTTGCAAGATTACGGGGCTTGTCGATCGAACATTCCCTGTCGAGGGCAGTGTAGTACGCCATCATCTGCAACGGCACCACTGCCACCAGCGGCATCAGCAGATCGTCCG
>JAFLUH010000175.1 GCA_022508895.1 Oscillospiraceae bacterium | reverse complement strand
GAGGGCTTGCAGACCTTCGGCGACAGGATATGCGTATTCCACATCAAGGACTGCATTATCAGCGAGGACGGCTCGCTGAAGCAGTGCGGCGTGGGAAAGGGCATTTTTGATTATTCCCGTATCCTTTCGGAGATAAAAAAGGTCTGCCCCGACGCAAACTTGGTTTTTGAGGGAACCACGGGAGATGATATTCCTCCCGCAGCAGCTCACATAAAAGAACGAATAAATTAAGGAGAGCGTTTATGAATTTAGACATAAGATACGCCAATCACCCCGATGATTCAAAGCACTACACCACCGAGGAGCTTCGGAAGCATTACCTTATCGAAAAGGTTTTCGTTGCCGACGAGGTATCCCTTACCTATTCCCATCAGGACAGAATGATAGCAGGCGGCGCAATGCCCGTAAACGGTGAGCTGAAGTTAGGCAGCACCAAGGAGCTTGGCACCGAGTACTTCCTTGAAAGGCGGGAAATGGGTATTATCAACGTAGGCGGAAAGGGAACCGTTGTCCTTGACGGCAAGGAATACGAGCTGAGCTTCAAGGACGGTATCTACATCGGTATGGGCACAAAGGAGATAGTGTTCAGGTCCGCTGACAAGTCAAACCCCGCAAAGTTCTACATCAACTCCTGCCCTGCCCACAAGACCTATCCCACGGTCTATATCACCAAGGATATGGCAGTTCACAGACCTCTCGGCACAGAGGAGAACATGAACAAGCGTGTTGTCAATCAGTACGTCAATCCCGCAGTCTGCGAGAGCTGTCAGCTGGCGATGGGAATGACCGAGCTTGCCGTAGGCAGCAGCTGGAACACCATGCCCTCTCACACCCATGAGAGAAGAATGGAGGTCTACTTCTACTTCGAGCTGGAGGGGGACAACGTGGTATTCCACATGATGGGACAGCCACAGGAGACCCGCCACATCATAATGCACAACGAGCAGGCGGTGATAAGCCCCAGCTGGTCGATACACAGCGGCACCGCCACCAGCAACTACACCTTCATCTGGGGAATGTGCGGCGAGAACCAGACCTACGATGATATGGACACGATAAGCAACCTTGATT
>JAFLUH010000174.1 GCA_022508895.1 Oscillospiraceae bacterium | reverse complement strand
CGACTATGTAAACGGCTTTACTCTGGCTGTTGACGGCGGCTGGCTGGGAAGATAACGGAGGCGTACATAATGGACAACAAGAAGTTTTTAGAGCAGCTTGAATGTACGGGCATAGTGCCTGTAATAAAGTTGGAGAACACCGCCGACGCAGTAAATTTAGCAAAGGCGCTTTATGACGGCGGTATCCACTGTGCGGAGGTGACCTTCCGTGCAGAGGGCGCAGATAAGGTCATTTCCGACATGGTGAAGGCGTACCCCGATATGCTGGTAGGCGCAGGCACGGTACTCACCACCGAGCAGTGCGACAGAGCCATCGAGGCAGGCGCAAAATTCTGCGTGGCTCCCGGTCTTAACCCCAAGGTGGTAAAGCACTGCCTTGATAAGGGCGTTCCCTTTGCTCCCGGCATTGCCAACGGTTCTCAGATAGAGCAGGCTATGGAGCTGGGACTTGATTTCGTGAAATTCTTCCCTGCGGAGCAGGCAGGCGGACTGCCCTATATCAAGGCTATCTCCGCTCCCTATTCCTCCATGAAGTTCATGCCCACCGGCGGCGTCAACGAAAACAACCTGAACACCTACCTGTCCTTCAAAAAGATAGTCTGCTGCGGCGGAAGCTGGATAGTTCCCGACAATCTTGTGAAGGCGGGCAAGTGGGAGGAGATAACCGCACTGTGCCGCACGGCGGTCAATAAAATGCTGGGCTACACCATCGCTCACATCGGTATCAACTGCGAAAACGAGAATGAAGCCATGGACGTTTCCGCCAGGTTTGCGGGAATGTTCGGCTGGGAGCAGAAGGCGGGCAACAGCAGCGTATTTGCAGGCTCTCTTGTGGAGTGCATGAAGTCCCCCTTCAAGGGCGCAAAGGGTCACATCGCAGTTTCCACCAACAGCGTCCGCAGGGCTGTTTACCAGCTGGCACATCAGGGCGTTGAAGCGGATATGTCCACTGCAAAGTACGACGCTGACGGCAGAATGACCGTGGTTTACCTCAAGGACGAATTCGGCGGATTTGCAGTCCACCTTGTAGAAAAGAAATAAAGGAGAACAAATAAATGGCTAAAATAGTAACTATGGGCGAGATAATGCTCAGACTGTCCACACCGAA
>JAFLUH010000173.1 GCA_022508895.1 Oscillospiraceae bacterium | reverse complement strand
CAAAAGGGTTATCCCCCAAACCCCCTTCCTAAAATTTTTGATAGATTTTTTCTTTTCGGTGGCTTGCCACCAAAAAGAAAAAATATTAGAAGTCTTTGGAAAGGGGTCTGGGGAATAACCTTTCTTCAGAAAGGTTTTCCCCAGTGATACGCATAAAGGAAAGGAACAACAATGGAAACGAGACTGCAAAAGATAATAGCCGACAGCGGCTTCTGTTCACGGCGAAAGGCGGAGGAGCTTATCGCAAAGGGGCTTGTAAAGGTCAACGGACACCCTGCCTCCACAGGGGACAAGGCTGACCCTGACACTGACATAATAACCGTAGCGGGACAAAGACTGAACACTGTTCAAAAAGCTTTCCGCTACCTCAAGCTGTACAAGCCCCGCGGCTATGTCACCTCTATGGAGGACTCCCACTCGGACAAGCTGATAACCGACCTGCTCCATGGGATAAACGAACGTGTGTACCCCGTAGGCAGGCTGGACAAGAACAGCGAGGGGCTGATAATCCTCACCAACGACGGCGCTTTCGCCAACGACATAATGCACCCCCGCAAGCATATCCCGAAAACCTACCGTGTCACCGTTCCCTCCAAGGTCAGCGAGGAGACCATCGCCCTGCTGACGGTGGGGGTGGAGATAGAAAAGGGCGCAGTTACCCAGCCCTGCACCATAAACGTGCTTACGGCGGAGCCTGAGCGGACGGTGCTGGAATTCATCATCACCGAGGGCAAGAACCGACAGATACGCAGAATGTGCAAGGCGGTCGGGCTGGAGGTGTCAAGGCTGAAGCGCACCTCGGTGGGCGGCGTGAAGCTGGGTATGCTGAAGCCGGGGGAGTATAAGGAGCTTACGGCGGAGGAAATGCGGCTGCTGAGAGCGGCGATGGGCAAGGCTGAACCACAGCGGAAAGGAAAGGGAAAACGCAGATGATAGAGATAAAACGCAATTACGACGCCGACGATTTTACCTTTGAGGCAAAGACCGAGGGCGAGCTTCTGGCGGAGCTTCACGGGGAGATAACGGGCGATGTGTTCACCGTAAAAAGCTACAGCGGGGACAAGTTTCTGTTTGACGGAATGAGCAGAGCGGCAATGAACAATGCCGACCATGAGGGCGCAGTATCGGCGGTGTTTACGGACACGATACCGGACGAGCTGATGAAGCTGGTGGTGTTCGGCAGGGAGATCCCCGATATTGCAGAATTTTTTGACGGAAAAAAAGAGAAATC
>JAFLUH010000172.1 GCA_022508895.1 Oscillospiraceae bacterium | reverse complement strand
CGCGGTTGGGCGCTTTGCGCCCAACCCAATGATTTGCGAAGCAAATCATTGCTTTTCACGGCTTCGCCGTGAAAAGGCGGCTTCGCCTCGTGGCGGCAAGCACACGTGTTCTTGAAGGAACCCCGCACCCGAGCACCCGGTAAAGTATCACACCAACCCCTTCAGCCACTCAAAAAACGCAAACCTGACCTCCATAGGCCGGTCCTGCTCTATCCTGCGTGACGCCTGACTGCTCAGCCTGCCTGCGCCCCGCAGCCCCCTGCACAGCAGCACTTCCTCCTCCACGCTGTAATACTCCTCCACCGCACCCAGACAAAGCGGCGGGAACATCACGCACCACCAGTTATGCCCCTCGCCCTCGCCTATCACTATCCTGAGAGCGTCGTAGTTCCCCGCAGGCACCACAAAGCTGCCGTAGCTGCGTGTGGTGAAAAACGTGTTCTCCACCGAAAGGGAAACGGCGTAGTCATAGCCCTTGTCGTATACGAACTGCTGCGCCTTTTGTGCAAGCTGAGGCAGCGCCGCCTTTGCCGCTTCCTTTGCCTCCTCCGCCGTGGCGCAGCCGACGAACACCTGCTCCATGTCCTCAAGGATATAGTCCCGCAGGTCGTATTTCAGCCGCTGGTCGCTATCGCTGTCGGAGTTTGCCAGAATATGCAGACGGAACAGTCTGTCAGGCAATTCCTCGCACTGCTTTGCGAAAACCGAAAAGCTGCCCAGCAGCACCGCAGCCGCCGCTCCCGCCAGCATGGAGAGCGTCAGTATCCGTTCTTTAAGTACAAGCTTCATAGTCAATTCCTCCTTGCCGTGATTATTGGCAGGGTTTTCCGTGATATACAAAAGCAGGAATTTTTTACTGCCCGCAAAGAAACTTTTTTGCAAAAAAACCTTACTACTTATATGTAAGGTGGAAAGTGAGGTGCTTCACTTGAGCCTTAAAGGGAACAGCTCTCCCGACGCATATTTTAACGACGTTTACGACAGGACGATAAGCTCGCTGACCCGCTACGTCGTAAGCAAATGCAGCAACATTTTAGACGCTGAGGACATACTTCAGAATATATACGCCCGCTTTTTCCAGCGCATAGTCAAGAAGGGCTATGATGATATAGAAAGTGCGGAAGCGTTTCTTATAAGCATCGCAAAGTTCGAGTGCAAGAGCTACTACGCAGGGCAGAAAAAGCGCAGCGTTGTGGAAAGCTTCTCCGACTATTCGGAGGAGCAGATGGTGATGGTGGAGGCGGAGATGTCCCGCACCCAGAAAAACCTTGAGG
>JAFLUH010000171.1 GCA_022508895.1 Oscillospiraceae bacterium | reverse complement strand
ACAGCTATGATAGCTCTGACATCAACACCGCTGACCCTGACCACAGCATATCCGACGTCACCGATGACACCTCTGTCACCACGCCCGAGCCTGCCGTGACAAATAAGATAGACTGGGCGGAGGTGAGCATTTACCCCGAAGTTGACTGGGAGAGGAACGACAGTGAGCTTGTGCCGGTAACTCCCGGCGTGGGAAGCGGAGGAATGGGCTTTGAGGGCATTACCGTAAACGACCCCTCTGAGCTGTCGGAGCAAAAGGGACAGACCCGCTGGCAGGAGGCGGCGGAGCGTGGAGCATTGCCTGTTTTCCTCAATCACATCACCGACAACTGGCTGAGCCAAGGAGGATATTTCATATACCTCTCTGAGGAGGAGATGACAAAGATTGCGGAGAATGCGGCGTATGTGCTGGGAACAGAGGTGACCTCGGCGGAGACCGAATACAGTCAGTACATCGAGAATACGGGCGATTACCCCACGCAGGAGCAGTTTGAAGCACATATCACGATGCCCAGCGGAGTAGTAGCACAGTGCGCTGACGGCACGGAAATCGGGGTGTCGGGCAACGGTCGGTTAAGGATAGAATTGGGTACCGCCGTTCCCCTTCCCAAGGAAAATGCGGAGGAATTTATAATCCAGCGGTTTGGCGACCTTATGCAGTTTGAAAAGCCCACTCTCCGCAAGGAACACCATGTAGGCGAGTACAACTTCTACGACGCAAAGGAAGATCCTGTGCTTGACCTGCTGAGCTACAATATGCGCATAGCGGACTTCTGCGTAGATAACGGGTCGGTGTATCTTATCTGGATAGACAACGACTACTGCGGCGCCGAATATTTAGGCGATTATCCCGTAATCACCCTTGAAGAGGCGCAGGAAATGCTTTTAGAGGGCAAGTACCTCTCTACCGTTGTGGACGAGAGATTCCTCAAAAACGGCGCCGTCTCGGCGGAGGATATTGCGGTGGGTGAGCTTGTATACCGCTGCAGCAGCGGGCATGACAGATATTTTATGCCCTACTACCGCTTCTACGCAGAGCTTGACAATAGCTGGCTTGCCGAGCCTTACGACAGTGAGCTGACCTACGGTGCATTCTACGTTCCCGCCGTATCCGAAGAATATCTCAGCGACCTTACCGTTTGGGACGGTTCCTTCAATTAAAGATAAAAAGCGCTGCCAAAAAAGCAGCGCTTTATTTTACCCGAAAATCAGTCTCCAAACCATCACAAATCCGATAAGCACCGCCAGCAGCACAACGCTCACCAGCGTAAACGTCAGCAGATACCGTCCCGACCGTGCCCCCTCG
>JAFLUH010000170.1 GCA_022508895.1 Oscillospiraceae bacterium | reverse complement strand
CCGTCTGCGCAAGACAGAAAGGAAGAAAAAATGCCAATAAGAATCGCCCTCGCCGGCAACCCCAACTGCGGCAAAACGACCCTGTTCAACGCCCTCACCGGCTCCAACCAGTTCGTAGGCAACTGGCCGGGAGTAACGGTGGAGAAAAAGGAAGGCAAGCTGAAAAAGCACGACGACGTGACCATAACCGACCTTCCGGGCATCTACTCCCTGTCGCCGTACACCCTTGAGGAGGTGGTGGCGAGAAACTATCTGATAGGCGAGCGCCCCGACGCTATCCTTAATATAGTGGACGGTACTAACCTTGAAAGAAATCTGTACCTCACCACCCAGCTCACCGAGCTTGGCATACCGGTCGTTATCGCAATAAACATGATGGACGTGGTGGAGAAGAACGGGGATAAGATAAATATTGAGGAGCTGTCCCGTGAGCTGAAGTGCAGGGTGATGAACATTTCCGCATTGAAGGGAATGAACATAGAGGACGCTGCACAGGCGGCGATAGAGGCTGCCAAGGGCAAGAAAACCGTCCCTCACCACAACTTTTCGGGAGCGGTGGAGCACGCCATCGCTCACATAGAGGAGGCTGCCGTCCACGATATGCCTGCCGAGCAGCAGCGCTGGTATGCCATCAAGATTTTCGAGCGTGACGAAAAGGCGCTTGAAGCGCTGAATATTCCTGAGAATGTGATGGCGCATATCGAGGAGGATATAGCCGCCGCCGAGGAGGAGCTGGACGACGACTCCGAAAGCATCATCACCAACGAGCGGTACATTTACATTGCCTCCATAATGAAGGGCTGCTGCAAAAAGCGCAATGCGGGGCAGATGACCGTTTCCGACAAGATAGACAGGGTCGTGACAAACCGCTTTGCGGCGCTTCCTATTTTCGCCGTGATAATGTTCCTTGTGTACTACATATCAATTACTACCGTGGGTACGCTGGTCACCGACTGGGCTAATGACGGGGTGTTCGGCGACGGCTGGCACCTGTTCGGTATCGGAGCAAGCGAGTATGAGGCGGCGCTGGAATTGGACGAAAACGCCGACCCGTCGGAATACGGCGTGTGGGTGACTGGTATCCCTGTACTGGCTGAAAACGGGCTGGACGCAGTGGGCTGTGCAGACTGGCTGAAAAGCCTGATACTTGACGGAATAATCGGCGGCGTTGGCTCAGTGCTGGGCTTTGTGCCGCAGATGCTGGTGCTGTTCATTCTGCTGGCTATCCTCGAATCCTGCGGATATATGGCTCGCGTCGCCTTTGTAATGGACAGGATATTCCGCAAATTCGGACTTTCCGGAAAGTCCTTCATACC
>JAFLUH010000017.1:8740-33691 GCA_022508895.1 Oscillospiraceae bacterium | reverse complement strand
CAATGGCAAAAAAATGGGTCTATACCTTCAAAGAAGGTAATATGACAATGCGCAATCTGCTTGGCGGCAAGGGCGCAAACCTTGCTGAGATGACCGAGATCGGTCTGCCGGTACCCCAGGGTTTCACTATCACCACCGAGGCTTGTACGCAGTATTACGAAGACGGCCGTAAGATCAACGACGAGATCATGGCTCAGGCAATGGAAGGCGTTGCCTGGATGGAAAAAGAAAACGGCAAAAAGTTCGGCGACCTCAAAAACCCGCTGTTGGTTTCCGTTCGCTCCGGCGCAAGAGCTTCTATGCCCGGCATGATGGACACTATTCTTAACCTTGGTCTTAACGACGAGGTAGTTGCCGCTATGATCGCAGGCAACCCCGACCCCAATTTTGAAAGATTTGTTTACGATTCCTATAGAAGATTTATCCAGATGTTCTCCGACGTGGTTATGGAAGTCGGCAAGAAGTACTTTGAGCAGCTCATCGACGAGATGAAGGAGAAAAAGGGCGTCAAGTTCGACGTTGACCTTACCGCTGCCGACCTTAAAGAGCTTGCCAATCAGTTCAAGGCTGAATACAAAAAGCAGCTGGGCAAGGACTTCCCCACCGATCCCGTTGAGCAGCTGAAGCTGGCTATCGAGGCAGTTTTCCGTTCCTGGGACAACCCCCGTGCAAACGTATACCGCCGCGACAACGATATCCCCTACAGCTGGGGCACGGCAGTAAACGTTATGCCGATGGTATTCGGCAACCTCAATGATGAATCCGGCACAGGCGTTGCCTTTACACGCGACCCTGCAACCGGCGAAAAGAAGCTCATGGGTGAGTTCCTGTTCAACGCACAGGGCGAGGACGTTGTTGCCGGCGTTCGTACTCCTATGCCTATCAGCCAGATGGCTGACAAATTCCCCGAGGCTTATGATGAATTCGTAAAGGTCTGCGGTATTCTTGAGGATCATTACAGAGATATGCAGGATATGGAGTTCACCGTTGAAAACGGAAAGCTCTATATGCTCCAGTGCCGCAACGGTAAGAGAACAGCTCAGGCAGCTCTCAAGATCGCCTGCGACCTCGTTGACGAGGGCATGATAAGCGAGCAGGACGCCGTTGTTATGATAGACCCCAGAAACTTGGATACTCTGCTTCACCCTCAGTTCGATCAGGCTTCGCTGAAGGCTGCAACTCCTATCGGCAAGGGTCTGGGCGCTTCTCCCGGCGCTGCCTGCGGTAAGGTAGTATTCACCGCCGACGACGCAGAGGCTTGGAAGGCAAGAGGCGAGAAGGTGGTTCTGGTTCGTCTGGAGACCTCTCCCGAGGATATTACAGGTATGAAGGCTTCTCAGGGTATACTGACCGTTCGTGGCGGTATGACCTCTCACGCTGCCGTTGTTGCCCGCGGTATGGGCACCTGCTGCGTATCCGGCTGCTCCGAGATAGCTATGGACGAGGAAAACAAGAAGTTCACTCTGGCAGGTAAGACCTTCCATGAGGGCGACTTCATTTCCATCGACGGCTCCACCGGCAACATTTACGACGGCGTTATCAAGACCGTTGACGCTACCATCGCAGGCGAGTTCGGACGCATCATGGCTTGGGCTGACAAGTACAGAGTGCTGAAGGTCCGCACCAATGCGGATACTCCTGCCGACGCTAAGAAGGCTCGTGAGCTGGGCGCTGAGGGTATCGGTCTTTGCCGTACCGAGCACATGTTCTTCGAGGCTGACAGGATCGCAGCATTCCGTGAGATGATCTGCTCCGATACCGTTGAGGAGAGAGAGGCTGCACTCGACAAGATCCTGCCTATGCAGCAGAGCGACTTCGAGAAGCTGTACGAGGCTCTGGAAGGCAACCCCGTTACCATTCGTTTCCTTGACCCGCCTCTGCACGAGTTCGTTCCCACCGAGGAAGAGGACATCAAGGCTCTTGCAGCTGCTCAGGGCAAGCCCGTTGAGGTTATCAAGAACATCATCACCTCTCTGCACGAGTTCAACCCCATGATGGGTCACCGTGGCTGCCGTCTGGCGGTTACCTACCCCGAAATTGCAAAAATGCAGACCAGAGCGGTAATCCGTGCTGCTATGAACGTTAAGAAGGCTCACCCCGACTGGAACCTTGTTCCCGAGATAATGATACCGCTGGTTGGCGAGATCAAGGAGCTGAAGTACGTTAAGGACGTAGTCGTTGCAGTTGCCGACGAGGAGATAAAGAACGCAGGCAGCGACCTGAAGTATGAAGTAGGCACCATGATCGAGATACCCAGAGCCGCTCTCACCGCTGACGAGATCGCTAAGGAGGCTGAGTTCTTCTGCTTCGGTACCAACGACCTGACCCAGATGACCTACGGCTTCTCCCGTGACGACGCAGGCAAGTTCCTGAACGCTTACTACGACGCTAAGATATTCGAGAACGATCCCTTCGCTAAGCTGGACCAGACCGGCGTGGGCAAGCTGATGGAAATGTCCATCAAGCTGGGCAAGGCTACCCGTCCCGAGCTGCACGTTGGTATCTGCGGCGAGCACGGCGGCGATCCTTCCTCCGTTGAGTTCTGCCACAAGCTGGGGCTGACCTACGTTTCCTGCTCACCCTTCCGTGTGCCCATCGCAAGACTGGCTGCGGCACAGGCGGCTATCAAGAGCAAGTAAGGCTTAACATTTACAAAAAAAGCGGCTATGACTGTTGTCATAGCTGCTTTTTGTTTCTGAAAACCGTTATGGCGTGCTGCAAAAGCTCGACCTCGTCCTTGTCAAGTCCGCCGACGTCCAGTGATTCGTTCGGTTTTTTCTGAATACCCAACAAAAAGTCTGTTGTTACATGAAAAATACTTGCCAGCTTCACAAGCACTTCCGGTGATGGATTTCGCTCCGACAATTCGTAATAGCTCACCACCGATGCGGTTATCCCCATCTTGTCGGCAAGCTGCTTTTGGGTAAGCCCTGCCTTTTGGCGCAGTTCTTTCAGTGTGTTTCCGAAATCAACCATAATAATACTTCCTCTCTCAATGCAGTTTAGCAGATTTTTCTATTATAATGGTTTAAAATTTCTATTAAATCAGCTGAATTATTTGTAAGGCTGTGATATAATTGGAAAATAAGGAGCATTTCCTTGGTTCCCTATACATTTGAAAAAGGTTACAAACCGATTACAAATTGTTACAATTCGTTTACAATTACTGCAAAGGCATTGACACGGGAGAAATGCGGGGATATAATCAAAGAGAAGAAAACAATAATTCGGGGGGTAGGAAAATGAACGGGCATTCTGATATGAGAAAAGTGCTTGCGGCGGCGCTGGCTGCGGCTTTGTGCCTTGCCGGCTGCAATGACGGCAGCAGCGACAATGACGGCAGCCAAAACGTGGATATAGACCTTGTAGGCGATCAGTCCTATCAGGATATAGCTCCCCCCGTCACTACCACCACTTCCGCTTCCGCCGAAGAAGCAGCCTCCGCTGCGCCCACAGTGCCTGCAGGCTACAAATTGTGGTGCAATATAGCGCCTTATGAGGAGACGGACTGGTTTGAACACTTCTGCGGCAAGGGCGAGTATGAGCCGGGGTATATTTACTATGAGCTGAGGGATTACGGCGGCAGGGGCAAACCCCTGGCGCTGCTTGAAAAAAAGTTCAAGGACTCATCCGACGCCTACTATCAGACCGACACGATGATGTATGCCGTCAGCCTTGAGGACGAGGTGGTGGAGGTAGATAAGCGGGACGGCAGCTACAGAGTTCTTTATACCGCACAGTACGGCTCCGTAGATATACTTGCATGCTCCGACCGTGTGGGGGACGAGGAAGCCCGCCTTGTCTATGTCAACGATGGCGACTACATTGTGCAGATAGATAAAAATACGGAGGAATACACCCTGCCGGTACACAGCGAGGGCGGCATTTCCGAGATATACTGTCAGGGTACATGGCTTAATGTGGCGACCTGCCGGTACTGCGTCTATGACAAAGACTACATAGTGTGGGCGGACGGCGATGAAAACTGGTTCTGGTATCACCCCGAGGTGGATAAGAACGAGCCTTTGGTGCAGGGGGAAAATGCTCTGGAAAAGGCTGACCCGAGTTGGACTATCGGTGAGGAGGTGGAGTTCAGCTACCCGCCTCTGGACGGAAGGACGGGCAGAGTGGAAATAGCCTGCACCGTCGAGGATGCTATCGGTTACAGAGAACACGGAATGGAGCCGGGGTATCTGTATTTCGGTCAGGGAGTGTACGACGACTATCAATACTACCTGCTGCTGGCAAAAAGGTTCGACGACTCAAAAACCCCTTATCAGAACGACGATTACTTTTACGGCGTATCCGAAGATAAGGAGCTTTGCAGGGTGAATAAGCGGGACGGGACGTATGAGGTGCTTTGCAATGGGGTAACGGATTTCTGCTGTACCGCCGTGCCGGGCTTTACCGAGCAGGCGGAATATATGCTGTACAGCGACGGGAAAAACGTGATAAGAATGGACGTTGAAACCGGCGGCACCGAGACTGTAGCAAGCAGCAACAGCGGCGTTGTAAGGGTAATATATTACGGCTGGGAGCGGCTGGAATGGCAGGAAAGCGTGTTTGCCAACAACGCCTTTGACTTGTCCTTAGGCTGCGATGAATGCAAATACTCTCAGGAATACTTTATGTGGGAGGACGGCGGCGGGAATTATTACTGGTATCACCCCGAAAGGGACGAAAGCGAGCCGCTGGACTACAATGCACTGACTAACGGAGGTAATTACTGATGAAAGAAAAAAGGCAGATGAAAAATTTTTTCAGAGGCATTTCTTTGGTGATGGCAGCAGCAATGTTGTTGTGCGGGTGTAAGGACAGTAACGGGCAAAAGGATATCGACCTTGTTGGGGATACTTCGGAGGATATCGCCCCTGTGACCTCCACTTCCGCAGACACAACAACTACTGCCACCGAGGAAGAGCCGGTCAAGCCGGACGAGGTCATCTATGAAGGGGTTTATGACATCGACGAAAACGGGGTGGGAAGCATGGACCCTGTGGAATATAAGCTGTATTATAAGAATGGGGAAACGGGGGAAAGCACTCTTTTGTATGAGCACGTCAAGAAAGGTGCTTTCTACAAGGACATATCCTACGCAGTGGTGGACGATGAGCAGACGCCTTTTATGATAGCATACAACAACGAAAACAAAAGCGAAAACGACATCGGTCTCGTCACCGCTTATACCGCTCAGTACGGTGAGTTAGAGATATTGGGATTCATTGATGCAGTAAAGAACGACGAGGGCGAATGGGAAGACATATCGGAGATACTGGGTCACACCATGATGATAATAAGGGACGGCGACCATATCCTGCGCTCCTTCTGCAACGACAAGAAACCGCAATTTGAGGAGCTGTTCATACTGGAAAACGGGATATATGACTACGACCAGCCTCAGTCGGTCTACAAGGAAGCATATCACTTCGTCAGAACGCCAAGCTTCGCAAAAGAGAACCTGTATTTTTTGAAAAACGGCTCTTTAATTGAATATACCGAGGAAATGCTGATGGAATATTTCGGTCACACTCTCGACGAGTTCTATATCTGTCCCGACTGCGGTGACGGGTATGAGTATTTCATCTGGGCGGATAAGGACAGGAATTGGTTCTGGTATCACCCCGAAAGCGGAATAAACGAGCCGATAGAGCTGACAGGCGATTTAAACTATGACGTGTTTATCGCTAAGGCAGAATAAAGACGAGCGGCAGAAATACTGCCGCTTTTTTGTTTACAAAAACAAAGCTTTATGCTATACTAAAATAAAAAAATCGGAGGAAGCAAAAATGAAAACCGCACCGATGGGCTGGAACAGCTGGGACTGCTGGGGGGCGGCGGTGAACGAGGAAACCGTCCGCAAAAACGCCGACTTTATGGCGAAGCACCTGAAGCAGTACGGCTGGGAATATATCGTAGTGGACATTCAGTGGTCCTCTGCCGAGGCGGACACTCACGATTACCACCCCTTTTCGCCCCTTTGCATGGACGGATACTCACGGCTTATCCCCGCAGAAAACCGATTTCCCTCCTCGGCGGGTGGAAAGGGCTTTGCCCCGTTAGCCGAATATGTTCACTCTCTGGGGCTGAAATTCGGAATACATATTATGAGAGGTATCCCACGTCAGGCGGTACACCAAAACTGCAAAATAGAGGGGACGGACAGGACTGCGGCACAGATAGCCAAGACCGCAAGTATATGCGGCTGGAATACGGATATGTACGGGGTCGACCCCGAAAAGGAGGGGGCAAGAGCCTACTACGACAGTATCTTCAGGCTGTACGCAGACTGGGGCGTTGATTTCATCAAGTGCGACGACATAGCAAGGGAAATGCCTCACGAAGAAGCCGAATTAGTAATGCTCAGCGAAGCGCTTCACGGCTGTGGACGGGAGATGGTGCTGAGCCTGTCGCCGGGACCTGCGCCGCTGGACAAGGCGGAGCTGTTCAAGCAGATATCCGATATGTGGCGTATCACCGACGATTTCTGGGACAAGTGGGAGCTGCTGTACGCAATGTTCGAGAGGACGGAGAAGTGGTGCACCCACAGCGGAAACGGACACTGGCCGGACGCAGATATGCTGCCTGTGGGAAAGCTGCGGCAGGATTACGACAAGGCTGAGCGCACCAGGTTCACCGAGAATGAGCAGATAACCATGCTGACCCTGTGGAGCATTTTCCGCTCGCCGCTGATGATAGGCGGCGACATGGCGGAGGGGCTGGACGATTTCACCTTTAAGCTGCTTACCAACGAAAATATACTGAAAATGCACAAAAATGCACGGCACTCACATCAGGTGTGGCGGCGGGAGACAGGCGGTGCAGAGCATATACTGTGGGCTGCCGCAAGCGTGGAGGGCGGCACTTACGCAGCGGTGTTCAATGCGGGGGACAGGGACAGCGAGATAGAGATATCCCTTGCCGACTTGGAGATAGCTCCTAAGAGCTGCACCGAGCTGTGGAGCGGAGAGAAAGTAAACGTTTCGGACAGCATAAAGGTGAAGCTGGGAACACATTCTGCCAAAGCGTTCTATTTTGAATAATCAAAAAACGGGCTGCAAATCAGCCCGTTTTATTTATTCAATTTTCCCGTCCCCTGCCATCAGCCTTGTAAGCTCCTCTATCCTTTCTATGGGGAAAGGCGGCTGGCACAGCGGCTTCAGCGCAATGGACATCAGCTTCATAGGGTTATCGTCTGCGGCTGCGCAATTGCTTGACAGCTTTCCGCAGCGGCGGCAGCGGTGTATCACCGCCCACTCGCCGTTCTTCCTCACCCACACTGCAATGGCGTCCATTATCCCGCCGCAGTCCGCTCCACGGTCGCCTGTCTCGTTGTCCAAGTGCAGACTGGACAGGCAGTTGGGACAATGGTTGCGGTGGTCAACGCCTGCTCCCTCGGCGGTCACAAGCCTGCCGCATACCGAGCAGGTGAAGCTGTCGGTGCAGGGGTGATCTCTGTAGTAACCCTTTTGATAGCTTTTCCGCTTGTTTTCGCGGTTCATAGGTAATTTCCTCCCGTAACGGTATTTTAGCCTGTGGGAGGTCGTATTCCAAACCTCCCGGTCTAAAATACAATCACCGTGTTTACGTTCTTATTCTTCAAAAAGAACCCTCCTTTTCTGTAGTTTTTTACGGTTTGAGACCGTTTGTTCTGTGAACCTCCTTTCCTGTGTCATGTATTTAATATAGCACACTTTTGTTGTTGTGTCAATTTATACAAGCAAAAAAGGCGCCTCATGAAAAGCGCCTTTTATTCGTTTATGCTTTCGCCTGATACTCCGGCTCCTGCTCCTCTGACTGCAGCTTGCCGTCCTTGCCGTAGAGAACGCCGTTTACCGTTTCCTCCTCGTCCTGCTCTGCGGCTTTGTTGTCCTCGTCCTCGGCGTCTTTCAGCTCCTTGACGGCTTTGCCGAGAGTTCCTATCTGGTCGGTTTTTGCCTTTTCGGCTCCACGGGTGACTTTAGACAGCTCCTCGCTCTTTTGCCTTGTGTCTGCGCCCCTTGCTTTGTCAAGCTCTATCTCTGATTTAAGCTCGTTTGCCCTGCCCTCAAGTCTGGAAGCAAGACCGCCCTGAGCTTTTGATATTTCCATTGCATTGCCCGCCGACAAAACGGCGTTCAGTCCCCTTGTGGTGAATGCGCCTGCCTGCTTGGCTTCCTTGACGGAATCAGGCTCCTTTTTCGCCCTTGCAGCCTCCGCCTTCGCCATGCTCTCCTGCTGCTTCTTGTTGCGAAGCTCTATCTGCCGCTGCTTTATGGTGACGTTCAGGTCGCTTATCTGCTGCATAAGCTCCTGACGCTTTTCACGTTTGGCGTCAGCGTCCATTTCCTCGTTTTTGGCAAGGTTCTGCACCTGCTTGCGCAAAGCCTCGATCTGGCTCTGGGCGTTCTTTATAACGGGATCGTCGCTCTGCACGTTCTGCTTTACGGATTGAACCGTGCTTGTCTGTGCTCCGTTTATCTTCATTTGTATTTCCTCCTGTTATGCTTTAGTGTCCATCATTGGGTTTGTGCGGCTGGTCGAGATAGACACGCTGGCTCTGGGCTGCTGCTTTGTTTTGTACAGGTCGCTCAGCTCGTATACGGAGATGCGCTTTATCTTGCTGCGCCTCAGCTTTTCCTTGGCGGCGGCACGCTTCCTGCCCTCCAGACGCAGCTTCTCTTCCCTGCGCTGGCTGCGCTTGCGCTCCAAGTCCTTCTGCTCTTTCTCCTTCTTTTTCTTCTTCAGGCGTATCTTTTCGGTGTTTTCACGCATCGTTTCAAGGAAGCCCTTTTTCTTCGGCTCGGTCTTGGTTATGGACCAGCCGTTTACATAGCCGTCCTTGTCGATGTACCAGCCGCGGGATACCACCGTCTTGCCCTGCCGCTTCGCCTGCTGCTCGAACTGCTTATCCGCCTTTATCATGTTCTCTATCTCGGCGGCGTATTTGCCGGCAAGCTCGGGATCCTCCGCAAGCCGCTTGTAAAACTTGGGGTCAATCAGTATGAAGGACTTGCCCCTGCGTTTGTTCAGCAGGTCAAGTATCTTCTGCATGGAGTCGCCGTCCTTCTCGGCAGTCACCTCGTAGTCGCCTGCTTTTGACTTGAGGCGGTCAAGGGTAGCGGCGTCGGTCACCTCCGTCGGCTCCTCTTCGTAGAAGCAGTAGCTGTCACGGCGGTAACCGAGCGGCTGAATTGCCTGGGCTTCCTGCTTTGCTTTTTCGTTCTGGGCGTAGGTGCTGTTCTGCCAATAATGCGGGTAGGTGTTGTTTATGCCTGTGATAGCCATGCTTCTCCCTCCTGTCGTGATGGTGTTTTTCATATATTATATCGGCAGGGGGTGGGGTATTCTTTAGCTTTTTTGAGGATTTTCACTTTTTTGAGGTGGTGCGGGCGAAGGGGGGCGGCGCTCCATACTCGTGATCGCACCGCACCCTTCCCTGCACAACGTCCAAAGCCCCGTCCCTCATCGCACCACGCCCCTCCACATCGCTATGCTCCCCCTGCAAAATCCTGCACTCCTCCAACTATTCTCTATTCCCTGACAACAAAAAAAGCCCGCCCGTTCTGAATAACGGGCGGAGCCTTTATAGTAATTCTGGATTTTCACCGCTTAAGAAGCTCAGCTTCATCGCAGCGAGGTCGGCGCATTGTGGTAAGCAGACTTTTACGCCCTCTGTCCCACGGCACGTCTTTTCACCATTAAGCAGCTGTCATCATAGGTTACCCGAAGGTTGGCACATGTGCGAAAATCCTGTAATGTTATTGAAATTATCAGTCTTCCATTGCTCCTGCTCTGTCGATCTTGTCCACGGAGTCCTGTATCTCGCTTACCAGACGCTCGATCTCGTCGTACACCGAGCCGCTCTGCTTGGACAGCTCGCCGATCTCACGAGCGACCACTGCGAAGCCTACGCCTGCCTTGCCTGCCTTGGCAGCCTCGATGTTGGCGTTAAGGGAGAGGATATGCTCCATGGTTGCAGTGTTATGCAGATCGCCCATCAGGCTCTTTGCCTTGGTGATGTTTCTGGTGATACCGTTCAGCTCGTTGTTGAAGACCTCGATCCTGTCGCCGTTGACGTGCTGCAGATATCTGAGGTTGATCATCATATTTATGATAGTGCCCAGCAGCACAGCAGAAGCACGGACGCTCTTTTCGTCACGAACGGGCACCTTTTTCAGCGCCTTTATGTATGTGTCCTCGTCAATGCCCAGCTCACGGGCTATCTCACGGAACTTTTCCTCATCGGGAGCAGCAGTGAGGACCTGTCCGCCTGTAACCGCACCTATTTTTTCGCCGCCCACTGTAATGTCGTAGGAAAACTCCATCAGCCCTGCGTGGCATAAGCACGCTCCATTGGAGCACTCATTGCTGCACCTTTCGCAGCGTCTTGCACCTTCCTCGCTGCCCTTTGTGTACCTTGCGCAGAAATCAGTGAAGTTGCTGCCCTCGGTGAGGTGGTTTCCGTCAACCCCAACAGTGATAGCGGCAAGCCCGGTAGCGTCGGAAAACGTATCCTGAAGCTGCTGGAGCTGCCCCATATCGACAAATTTCCTGATATCGATCATAAGAACCTCTGTCCTTTCAAAAAAATCCTCAAAATATTGGCAAATATATTTTAGCACAAAATGCAAATAAAAGCAATACCTTTTTATTTTCTTCGGCTAAAATGTCACAATGCCCTTGACGGTGGAGCGCACTATCATTCTGCCGTCCGAGCCGTTGAAATAAACGGTACGTCCGAAATTAAGCCCCGTATCGTCGGCGACTATAGGTATCTTCAGTGCAGCCAGTGCCTTTTTCACCGCCTGGATATTGTTCCCGCCGATGTTGAAGCTCTGATTCTGGGTGGGGAACATAACTGCCCCTCCCGCTATCTTTGCCGTAAGTCTCTGCATAGATGCGCCCCGCTTTACCATTTCCTTGACCATATCAGGAAGGGCAGTATCTGCAAATTTCATGCGATTAACATTGCCGTCACGCATACTTTTGCTGTCAGGAAGCATTATGTGCGACATACCTGCTATCCCTGCGTCCTTGTCGTAGATGCAGGTGCCTATGCAGGAGCCGAGAGCGTAGGTTACCAGCGTATCCTCGGTGCCGCAGATCTTCCAGTCGGAAATTCCGACAGTGATGTTACTCATTTGTCCAGTCCCAGCTTTACCATTATTTTTTCGAGTGAACCGATAGCAGGTATCATCAGCAGATTGGCGTTCATTGCCTCTCCGTCGATATGAAGATGCTTGTCGATATAAAGTATCTTATCGTCCACCTCGCCGAATTCCACAACGGGAAGGCTCATCAGAGCGCCTACCATGTCCACCTGAAGTATAGGAGCCTCAAGCGCCGCCTCGATGCCGGTAAGGGTACCGATCGCGGAAACGTAAGCGCCGCCCATTATGTTTCCTACCTCGGAAAGGGCGGATATCTCGGCCTCCTGAAGCTCCAGCAGGTTGTTCACCGGCTTGCTGGAAAAGGAGCTGATAACGCTGTTGATGAAATTCCGGTCGATAAGGAGAAGTATCATTCCCTCGATGTTGCCCACCATGCGGGACAGCACGCCTGCCACTACACGCTCGGCGCCGCCTGCCTGATCGATGGCATCCTGAAATCCTACTATCTCCACCTTTGCCATTTCGATCTCGACGTTTTTGCTTATAAGGTTGGACAATGCGGCGGCGGCGTTGCCTGAGCCGATATTGCCCACCTCCTGCAGCACGTCCATCTGCATAGGGGTCAGATCCTCATATTTTGCAATTCCCATAGCTTATTCCTGCTTTCTGTCAGAATTTTCGGAGTTCGCTTTGATGGCGCGGCGTCCGTACTTGCGGTGTTCGCTCTGATGGTGCGGCACACAAGGAGCTGCTTCGGGCAAGCTCCGCCTCACCTTTGGGCGAATACCTGCGGCGTACTGCCCTGCGCTTCGGGCGACCGCCTGACGGCGTCCTGCCGTGTATTGAAAACAGTTTATCTCAGATTGTTTGCGATCTGCTGCATCTCGTCGGCAGTCTGCACTATCCTTGCGTTCATCTGGTAGCTGCGCTGAGATTCGATAACGTGTACTATCTCGGTGGCAAAATCCACGGTGGAGTTTTCCAGATAAAATTCTATCTTGCTGGTCAGACCGTCAAGGTCGGGAACAGGCATACCCGAACGCTGAGTTGCAACGAAGTGGTTGTTTCTGTCCTGATCGAGTCCCCAGTTGTTTGCGACGTTGTACACGCCTATCATTTCCGTAAGAACGGCGTAGTCGATGTTGGTGGTCTCTACCTCGTTGCCGTCGTTGTCCGTATAAGTCTCAAAGGGAACGGTTATATGGTTGCCCTCATAGTCAAGAACGAAGTCGCCGTTGGCGTTTACCAGCTCCCAGTGGTCGCCCACGTTGGTTATCTGGAAGCTGCCGTCACGGGTCAGATATTCGTTGCCGTTGTAGTCCCGTACCATGAAGAAGCCCTCGCCGCCCAGCGCGTAGTGCAGGGGGTTGTCGGTGTTGTAAAATCCGCCCTGCTCCCACATGAAGTCGGTCTTGTTCAGGTACTGACCGTGTCCCGTATCCCATTCAGGCTCGGTAGCACGCTGCTCGGTGTAGATACAGTCGGCGAAGCTGGGTCTGAGCGCCTTGTAGCCCACGGTGTTCACGTTGGAGATATTGTTGGCGATGACGTTCATGCCGTCCTGCTGTGCGATCATGCCTGTTCTTGCGGAATAAAATGCTATATTCATATTTTTTTACCTTTCACGGAAAAGTTTTTGTTCATGTCTTCGATGCCGTTATCCCAGCTCTGCTATCTCTCTTGCCGCACGCTGGTTGATGGTGTCGAAGTATTGCAGTATCTTGCTGCTCGCCTCGTACATTCTCTGCGCCTGCATAGCCTGCGTCAGCTCCTTGATGGGGTCCACGTTGGACTTTTCGTAGCCGCCCTGTATCACGATGAACGCCTCGTTCTCGGGAAGCTGCTCGTCGCCGTCGTACAGGAACAGGGTGTCCCCCTCCTTGTGTACGTCCGCCTCGGGGGGTATATAAGTCAGCAGCAGTCTGCCTATCTCATTGGCGTCGTAATCCATGATAACGCCCTGCTCGGTGACAACGAATTCGTCGTGTCCGATGTAGATGTCGCCGTTTTCGCCCTGAACTCTGCCTACGCCGCCCAGCCACAGGTAGCCCTCGTCGTCCAGCCCGAACTGACCGTTGCGGGTCTGGTATACCTCGCCGTCCTTGTTGTAGCGCACGTTGAAGTAAACGTTGCCGTAGATGCCCATGTCGAAGGTGCTGTCGGTAAACTCGAAGCCGCCCTGCTCCAGACTGGTCTTTGACTGGTCAACATAGGTCTGATAGCTCATGGGGACTGCCTCACGGCGCTTGTTTATAAGGAAGAGCTGCTCCTGAAAGGTGTTGAGCCTTATCTCGTCCTTGCGGTAGCCTGCGGTGTTTATATTGGACACGTTGTTGGAGATGGCGTCCAATATGCGCTGCTGGTTTATCATTCCCTGCGCCGCAATGTAGTAGCCTCTGTTCATATATTTTTTCCTTTCCGGCTATTCGCCGTTCATATAATCCTGCAGCTTCCGCTTCAGCAGAAGCATTGCCTTTGAATGTATCTGACAAATTCTGGACTCGGTCACGTCCAGTACCTTTGCTATCTCGCCGAATTTCAGCTTTTCGTAGTAGTAAAGTGAGATGACCTGCTTTTCTCTGGGCTTCAGCTCGTCTATCGCCCTTGCAAGAACTTCTTTCAGCTCCTTCTCGTACAGCTCCTGGTCGGCTGTTTCGGTGCCCTCGAAGGCGGATTCGAAATTGTCCTCGTACAAAAGCTCCTCGAAGGAGAGAGTCACCGTTCCCGCCAGATCCGCCATGGATTTCAGCAGCTTTTCCTTGCTTATCCCCATGTGGTCCGCCAGCTCCTGATTGGTGGGGTGGCGGTCAAGCTCCGAATAAAGCTCGTTGTATGCGGTGTCCAGCAGCCTGCCGAAATGCCTTACGGGGCGGGGCACCCAGTCCTGACTGCGTACAAAGTCGATTATCGCACCCTTTACCTTTATGGAGGCGTAGGTCTCAAACTTTATCCCGCGCTGCAGGTCGTATGTCTCCACCGCCTTTATAAGAGCTATCACGCCCTCGTTCACTATGTCGTCGGTGTCCGCGTATTTGCAGTAAATGCCTCGGGTGGATACAGCAACGTATTTCACCACATCCATGTAACGCAGAACTATCTCGTTGCGCAGCTCAATATCCTTGGTCTGGTTGTACTGCTCAAAAAGCGCCAGCTGGGATTGGGTTTCCGCCATGCCGTATCTCCCCCTCCTTTCGCATAGGTTATATCGCTATATTGCCTACAGCCTGTATCTGGGTGTTGTTGTCTATCTCGCTGTATGAAAGCACCGTTATGCCGGGCATAAACTGGTCAAGCAGCTTCTTGAAATAAACACGGGTGAAAGGCGACATAAGCACCACTATCGACGGAAGCACGTCCTTCACCTTGTCTATCTCGGCGTTTGTCCTCGAAACTATCGCATTGACTACCTCGGGGTCGATGGAAAGCACGCTGCCGTTTCCGCCCTTCTTTACGCCGTTCAGGATAACGTCCTCCACCTTGGGGTCTACGGTTATGACTCTCATGGAGCCGCCGTCGGCAAAGCGCCTTGTAACTGTACGCTTCAGCGCCTGCCTTACATATTCCACCGTTACCTCGATGTCCTTCAGATTTGCGGCGTGGTCGCTCAGGCACTCCAGTATCGTCTCCATATCCCTGATGGGAATACCCTCCGCAAGGAGCATACACAATACCTTCTGCAAATAGCCGTAGGATACCACGTTGGGGATAAGGTCCTCCACGATAGTGGAATCGGTTTTCTTGATGTTCTCCACCATGGTGCGGACGTCCTGACGGGTGAGTATCTCGGAGCAGTGCGCCTTTATCACCTCGGACAGGTGAGTTATCATTACCGAAACGGGGTCGATAAGCGTGTAGCCTGCAATGTCCGCCATGACCTTCTTGTCCTCGCTTATCCACTTTGCAGGGATACCGAAGGCAGGCTCGATGGTGTCTATGCCCTCTACCGGCTTGGTCACCTCGCCGTTATCCAGAGCAAGCAGGTGGTCGACTAATATCTCGCCTCTTGCCACTTCCTCGCCTTTTATCTTGATAATGTATTGGTTGGGGTTTATCTCGGGGTTGTTTCTCATTCGCACCGAGGGTATTACCATACCCATATCGACTGCGAACTGCTTTCGGAACAGTACCACACGGTCGATGAAGTTTCCGCCGCTCTTTTCGTCTACCAGATGCAATAAGCTGTAGCCGAACTCCATCTCTATCTGCTCTACGTTCAGCAGCTTGAACACGTTGTCGATATCCCGATAGTAGTTGCTGTCGCCCTGTGCGTTTGCCGCCTTTATCTCCTCCAAGCGCTTCTGCTCCATCGCCTCCAGCTCGGCAGCCTGTTCCTTTCTGCGGGAGCGGGATATTGCAAAGCCGCCTGCTATCAGCGCTGCGCCAAGGATCGCCAGTATGGGCTTGGGGAAGCCGGGCACCAGCATAAGCACGATGCTTACGCCGCCGGTGATGAACATTACGGTGGGATTGCGGGTGAACTGCATCTTTACGTCGGCGTTGAAGCTGCCGGTAGACGCGGAACGGGTAACTACCATACCTGTTGCAACCGAGATAAGCAGAGCGGGTATCTGTGAGCACAGACCGTCGCCTACCGTTGCAAGGGAGTAGGTGGACATTACCGAGTCGATGTCGCCGCCGTTGAGAAGTCCTATAACTGCGCCGCCGATAAGGTTTACCAAGGCGGTGATTATGGAGATGATGGCATCGCCCTTTACGAACTTGGTAGCACCGTCCATGGCTCCGAAGAAGTCGGCTTCACGCTGGATATTTGCACGGCGTACCTTGGCTTCCTCGTCGGTTATCGCGCCCGTGTTCAGGTCGGCGTCTATCGCCATCTGCTTACCGGGCATTGCGTCCAGAGTAAAGCGGGCAGCAACCTCGCTGACACGCTCGGAGCCTTTGGTGATTACCAGAAAGTTTACCAGAACTATGATTATGAAGATGATAAATCCTACTATGGGGTCGCCGCCCATTACGAAGTTGCCGAAGGTCTCGATTACCGAGCCTGCATAGCCGCTGCTGAGTATTCCTCTTGTGGTGGAGATATTCAGCGAAAGGCGGAACACCGTGGTTATAAGGAGTATCGTGGGAAATGCGGAAAACTCAAGCGCTTCCTTTATGTACATCGTCATCAGCAGAATGACTATCGAAAGAGATATATTCACCAGCAGGAGGAAGTCCAGAAGCGCGCCGCCTGCTACGTCGTTGAGGGGTATGATTATGGCGAGGACGATGAATATTACAAAAACGGCGAATACGTTGCCGCTGATTCTTTTAAGCATTCTCCGTCCTCCAATTGGTTTCGTAAGCCGAGCTTACGGTCTTATCGTACCTCTCCTGCCCGGCTGCTGCGGGGGCGGATCGGGTCGTTTGATAACGGGCTTTATGCCCTTTGCACTGAACATATCGGTCAGTATTATAGCCACCGCCGAATACATTTCGGGAGGTATCTCCGCACCCAGCTTCACGTTGTCGTAAAGACTGCGGGCGAGGGGCCTGTTCTCGGTGATATATACCTTATGTTCTTCCGCTACGCTTATTATCTTCAGCGCCAGAGCGTCCATTCCCTTGGCTACCACTCTGGGAGCGCTGAATGCGTTCTCGGGGTCGTATTTCAGCGCCACCGCATAGTGAGTAGGGTTCCTTACCACCACGTCTGAGGTGGGCACCTCCTGCATCATGCGCCGCTGAGAGATCTCACGCTGCTTTTGCTTTATCTTGCTCTTTATCTGAGGGTCGCCCTCGATCATCTTATACTCGTCCTTCACTTCCTGCTTGGACATCTTCAGCTTTTTCTCGAACTGCCACCACTGGAAAACGAAGTCGGCGGCTGCCACGAATACCAGCACGATAAAGATGAGCATTACTATGCTGAAAACCGAGCTTGCTATGTAATGCACTCCCTGAAGCGGTTCCATGTCGGGGAGTCTTCCGAAATCGTCAAGCCTTCCCGATATCTGAGTGTAGGTTATTGCGCCGATTATCACAAGCTCGATAATTCCCTTTACCACGCCCACCACCGATTGCAGTGAAAAAAGACGTTTCATTCCCTGGATCGGGCTGAGGCGGGAAAACTTGGGGCGTATCGATTTTCCGCTGAACAGACCTTTGGTCTGCGCCATAACGGTTATCACCACCACCGCCATGATAACTGCGGCGACGGGACCTACTATAAGTATGCCGTCCTTGACTATGTCAAGGGCTATATTCTGAACTAACTGCTCGTTTACGGTAAAATCATTTCCGATCTGACCGAGATATTTTCTTATTACCTCGCCCATACTGTTCAGCATATAGCCGCCCATTATCAGCAGGATAACGAACATTGCGATAACGGAGGTCGCTATCATGACCTCGTTGCTCTGGAGCGCCATGCCCTCCTTTTCACGCATATCACGCCGCTTTTTCGGGGTGGCTTTTTCGGTTTTTTCCTCGCCTGCCGTATGAACCACCTCCGGGGACGATAAACAGTAAAAAGTAATGAGTAAACAGTAAAACTGCTTGCGCTATGCTCCTATCAATCCCAGCGAGTTGTTAAGGTTCTGGAACATTATGTCCATAAGGTACTCGAGGAAGTCGGATAAAGGCTTTGCAATGGCAAGCAGCACCGTCATTCCCACCACTATCTTCAGCTGGATATTGAGAACGAATATCTGAATGGAAGGCACCGCCTTCATCATCACGCCTAAAATGAACTCGGTTATAAGCTCGGCGGCAATGATGGGCATGGCGAATTTTACCGCCAGTATCAGCACCGTTCCTAAGTAGTTTGCTATAAAATAAACCAGATTAAGGGAGTCAGCGGTAAAGCTGAAGCCTATGGGAAGCGTGTCGTAGGACATTATAAATAGCTCGATGTACTTCAGGTGTCCGCCCACTATGAAAAAGTAGAGCACGAACATATAGAAGAACAGGTTGCCCAGCACAGGCATCTGTATTCCTGTGGAGGGGTCCATCGCCTTTACCATGCCGAAGCCTATCTGGGTATCCATAATGTCGCCTGCGTAGACTATCACCGTCTGCACAAGGTACATCATGAAGCCCAGCACCATGCCTATGGCGATCTCCTTCATCAGGGTGAACACAAAATCAGGTATGCCGTTCACGTCGTAGTAAAGTCCGCCGCCCATGTACATAAGCGTTACCACCGAAAAGGCTATGGACGCGCCTACCTTTATTCTGGCGGTGACGTTCTGGCGGGAGAATATGGGGTTGAAGGAAAAAATCCCCGATATCCTTGCGATAACAAAGATAAACGAAAGGAAGTTATTCACTACCAGTTCCCACAGTGCGCTCAAAGTATTCTACCTCGCCTGTCAGTCAAATAGATGTATTAGCCATCAGCTCAAATATCCTGTTGGTGAAATCAATCAGGGAATTGAGCATCCAAGGCCCCAGCGCCAGCAATGTAAGCGCTACCACGATGACCTTGGGGGTGAAGGTAAGCGTCTGCTCATGGATCTGGGTCGCAGCCTGCAAAACGGCGATTATCAGACCCACCAGCATTCCTATCAGAAGAAGCGGAACGCCTAAACGGAACGCCAGCCATACCGCTTCGGTGAATATCTCAAATACTAAATCCTGTGACATATATTTACTCTCTCACGCTACAAGTTAAAGGACGTTACCAAGGAGCCGACTATCATCTGCCAGCCGTCCACCATGACGAACAGCAGTATCTTGAAGGGCAGCGATATCATCGCAGGCGGCAGCATCATCATACCCATTGACATAAGGGTGGAGGCTACTACCAAATCCACTACAAGGAAGGGGATAAACAGCATAAAGCCCATCTGGAACGCCCGTGTCAGCTCGCTTACGATAAAGGCGGGGATAACTATCTCAAAGCCAAGCTGCTCATGATAGTTCTCTAAGGTTATCTCGGGATCGTTCAGGTTCGCCTCTACCTGCTCGTCGGTGCCGTAGCTTTCCGGCGTGTATAAGGTGTAGTCCTGAAGCTCCATGAAAAACCGCATATTGTCGTTGCTGGTCTGCTTGAGCATGAAGGTCTTCAGCGGCTTGCCCGCACGGTCTATCGCCTCGGAGGTGCTTATCTCGCCTGCGGCGTAGGGAGCGTATGCAGTGTCGTTTATCTCGGCAAATACAGGCCACATGATGAAGATGGTAAGAAACAGCGCAATGCCCGTCAATACAATGTTGGGCGGTGTGGACTGGGTCTGCATTGCGTTTCGCAGAAAGCTCAGCACGATGATGATACGGGTGAAGCTGGTGAGCATTATCATGAATGATGGCGCCAGCGATAACAGCGTGATAAGTATTATCACCTGTATCGGCTCGGAGGCGTCAATGCCTATCAGCTCGTACAAAGCGGAGTTGCCGCCTGAAACGTCTACGGGTATGTCGCCTTCCTCCGCCCCGTTTTCACCGCCCTCAATTATAGAGGTCTCGGGGTTGCCTTCCTGCGCCGAAACTGCCACGGAAAAAATACAGCAGGTGAGAAAAAGCGCTATGCATACTCCCAAGGATACAAAAAACCTGACGAAAAGCTTTTTATTCTGTTGTACCGCTGTTTTCAGAACCGACCTCATCGGGTTTTTCTCCTTGTTTTTCGGATATTTCCCCTTGCGTTTCGGGTATTTCTCCTTGCTCTTGCTGTGATTTTTTGCCCATCATTGCCGATAATACCGACACAAAATCCGTGCTCTGCCTGTCTGCGGCATACTCTTCCTCGGTTATCTCAAGGTCGCAGAGCTTATCTATCCTTTGGGAAGTCACGCCTACCAGCATTACCTTGCCGCAGACGCTGACCACCAGCAGCATACCGTCCCGTCCGATGCCGATACGGTCAAGCACCTTCAGCCTTCCGCCGCTGACGCTTATGCGCTTGTTCAGCTTCTTCAGGAAGTAAAACAAGACGAAGATAAGCCCCAAAACGCCTATGAACGATAACAGCCACTGTATCCAATCCAAAGCTTTTCTCCTTAAACCGAGGGGATTCAGGCTATACTTAACCCTGTTACAGTATTACCTATAAATGCCGAAATACAGGCAACACCTTTCGGCACTGCCCATATTCTGCACGATCTTAAATGTCGCTTTAATGTCGCCGATATCAAGCTGCACCGTACAATGCCGAAGCGGTCCCTGTGCAATGCTGCTTTACCCCAGCACCTTGGAAACGGTCTGGATTATACGGTCTGCCTTGAAGGGCTTTACGATAAAGTCGAGAGCGCCCAGTCTGATGGCTTCAACGACCATTGCTTCCTGACCCATGGCGCTGCACATGATGACCTTTGCGTCGGGGTGCTTGGTCTTGATCTCCTTCAGCGCTTCTATACCGGTCTTGTTGGGCATGGTGATGTCCATGATAACAAGATCGGGGCTTTCGCTTTCGTAGGTCTCGACCGCAATAGCGCCGTCGGCAGCTTCAAGAATGTTGTTGTAGCCGTTCTTTGTGAGAGCGTCCTTGATGAGCATTCTCATGAATGCCGCATCGTCCACCAAAAGAATCTTCTTGTCCATATTTCCTTACTCCTTGCTTAAAGTGTCGATTAGTTTTGACTTGATTATTTCAGTAATTCTTACCGCAAAGTTGTCGTCAATAACAACTACGTCGCCCTTCGCGATCAGGTTGCCGTTTACCACGATGTCAACGGGAGCGCCTGCCTGACGCTCAAGCTCGATTATGGTGCCCTGTGCGAACTCCAAGATCTCCTTTACCTTGCGCCGTGCGCTGCCTATCTCAACTGAGATCTGCAGCGGAACGTCCATCAGCAGGTTAAGGTTATCTCTCTGTTCTCCCGTAAGCTTTGGCAGCAGTGATTCGTCAAAGCTCTGGAACTGTGCGTTTTGTATATTGACGGGTGAAGGGGCTGGGTATCCGTATCCTGCCGGCGCCTGAGGCGGATAAGGATATCCGTAAGGCGGCTGCGGGGGATAGGGGTAGGGGTAAGGCTGCTCGCCCGACTGCCCTTGCGGCATAGGCTGCCCTTGCGGCATAGGCTGCCCTTGCGGCTGCCCTTGCGGCATGGACATATCGGGTGCGGGTGCAGGTGCGGGTGCTGCGGCGGGGGCTGCTGCGGGTGCGGCTTCTGCCGCGGGTTCCTCATCGTCCAGAGAACCGCCCAGCATCTTATCAGCCAGCGCTTGCGCAAATTCAGCGCTGAGCACCGATGCGAACTCGGATTTGATTACTCCGTCTATGGTAAGGTCGAAGTTGACCGATACGATGGTGTCGTCGGGTTCAAATTCCGCAACGTCCAAATTGCTGCTTACCTCGTCCATTATTATGGGCTGAGGAGTGGAAATATCCACGGTGAAGCCTAAAAAGTTTGACAGTGCGGTGGCGCTGGCGCCCATCATCTGGTTCATTACCTCGGAAACTGCGCTTATGTTCAGCTCGTCAAACTCGAAGTCGGGGGATACCACCAGCGGCTGTCCCATCAGCTGGTTCAGGATAAGCTGTACGTCGTCCTGCTTCCAGACCATCATGTTGGAGCCGCTGAGACCCTTGACATACTGTATCTTTATGCAAACCGCAGGCTCAAGCTTATGGTACTCCATTTCCTTTGCCGATTTCACCTCGACCCTCGGCGTGGTTATCCACACCTTGGCGCTGAGGAGCTCGGATACCGCAGTGGCTGCGCTGCCCATACTTATATTAAGTATTTCGCCTATCGCATCCTTTTGTATATCGCTGAATTCTATATTCGCCATACGCTAAACCTCGATTCTGTATACATTTTCGATTTTAACAGCTTTTTTGTTGTTAAATATCCCAAGCTTTCCGTCAAACCAGTCCTTGCCTCCTATGCGGAGCACCACATTGTCTTCAATGTTCTTGGGAAGCGGGATTATGTCGTCCACCTGAAGATGAAGGATATCCGAAAGCTGGAGCTGAGTCTCGTCCAGCACCGCCTTGATGGTAAGGGAGGATTGGTTCAGCGTGGTCATGATGGTGTCGCGCCGTTCCTCTTCCTTGTGGGCGTCATGTATCTTTCTGGTGGATTTGTGAGTTCTGGTCACGAACTTCTGCATTATCTCGTCGAGATTAAGCGCAGGGACACACACGGAAATAATGGACTTTACTTCGTTTATGGTGACTTCAAGGGCGACGATTATCATGGTGTCGTCGTAGCCCACGGTGGAGATCACTCGGGAGTTGGTCTCAAGCTGCGTTACCTTGGGGTTGAGCTCTATGTAGCTTTCCCACGGTTCCTTCAGCATTCCTGCAAGATCGTGTATCACCTTTCCCATAATGCTGGTTTCCAGCTCGGTGAAGTCGCGGTCGTAGTCCACTGCCTCGCCCTTGCCGCCTAACAGACGGTCTATCAGCACGAAGGTGAGGGAGTTGGAGAGCTGTATCAGCGTCGTGAACTCGTCGATATCCTCGCTGTCTATCCCTAAGTCCAGCAAGCCCATCATTACATAGTCCGGCAGCGCATTGTTGTACTCAAAGTACCGCTGCTCCTCTATGGACACTAAGGTAACCTTGCAGTAAAGCCTCAGCAGGCCTGTGAGATATGAGGAAAGAAGTCTTGCATAGCTCTCGAATATGGTTTCGAGGGAACGCATCTTCTCCTTGGTGAACTTCTTGGGGGAGCGGAAATCGTATTCTTTTACCTGCTCTTCCACGGTGGTAGTCTCAACCAGACCGCCGGAAAGAGCCTGACTTAGCATGGCGTCAATTTGCTCTTGTGTTAGGGTATCCGCCAAGTAATTTCCCCCCTTTCATGAGTTTAATGCCGTTTATTGTACTGATTCCCATTGGAATTTTTTTGCGATTTCAATGAGGGATCGGTATCGGGTTTTTTTACTCCGTCCCCTCTGAAGGCTCGGGCGGAGCCTCAGAAGCGTCGGTTATTATGTTGCCTTCTTCATCGACCTCGTGTATCACGTCGTCGGGAATGCCGTCCACCGAGGGCGGGATAGTAGGACCGCTTTCACTGCCAAGCACGTTGCCGTCCTTGTCGATGGTGGTCTCGTACTTCTCCTCCAGCCTGTCGATTATCTGCTGTACGGCGTCGGCGTTGCTGGGCGAGCTGCCCGGACCGTAGCCGTGACCTATACCGTAGTCATACTTGAGAATGTCCTCGATAACGTCGTTGCTTATGGTGTTGTTGTCGTTGCGTATTATGGTTATCTCGACACGGCGGTTCTTTGCCTTGCCCTCCGGAGTGTCGTTGGAAGCGATGGGCGAATACTGAGCGTAACCCTCCGCAAGATAAACCTTGGATTCGACCACACGCTGGAAGTCCATATACTTTATAACGGAGCAGGCACGTGCCGCCGACAGGTCCCAGTCGTTGACCTCCGGCGAGAAGCCTAAGGCGGTGTGACCGCTGACCTCTATCCTGCCGATGTAGTCGCTGATACCCCTTATTCCGGGAAGGAACATGGAGATGGCTTCACGTCCGCTGGAAAGAAGCTCCGCACTGTCCGGTGCAAACAGCACCGAATCGCTGAAACGGATGGTGATGCTGCCGCTGGAGTTTACCGAAACGCTTATATCGTCCTTGTACACGCTGGACGCCGCCATAGCGGAGAACCAGCTGGCAAGGTCGTTGAAGTTGCTGGGAAGGTCGGTGTTGCTTATCTCGTGGTCGTTGCTGTCCGTAGGATCGCCGGGGGGCTCGATGCTGTTGCCCTCATCGTCGGAATCGACCTCGGTACGGTTGGGATCCTCGGTTGTTACAAAGGGATTTATATATTGACCGGAGGAGGTAAAGTTCTGGAATATGTACTGCCACTTGGTCTCGTCAGGCGTTGACGATGCGTAAAGCAATACGAAGAAGCACATCAGCAGCGTAACCATGTCCGAATACGTGTTCATCCACGCATTGGGGTCTATCTTGCTTCGCTCTTTCTTCTTAGCCATGCAGCTCCTCCTTTCCCGTGCAATTTATCCATAATATTATACCACAAATTCTTTTTAATTGCAAACGGCAATGAATACCAATTATTCTCCCTCTGCGGACTTTGTCTCTTTTTTCAGGTCCTTATCAGCCAGCATGAACTCCAGTTTTTCGCGTATCAGTGCGGGGTTGGAGCCTGCGGCTATCGCCATTGCGCCCTGACAGATTATCTGCATACACAGTATCTCGTTTTCGTTTGCGTTTTTCAGTGCGCTCTCCATAGGACCGAAGATAACGTTTGCAAGCAGTGAGCCGTAGAAGGTGGTGATCAGCGCCGTCGCCATGGAGCCGCCCAAGTCGCCGCCGTCGTTCATGGTCTTCAGCATGTTTACCAGACCAACCAGCGTACCCAACATACCGAAGGCAGGACCCAATGCAACGCCCTTTTCAAAGAAAGCACGGTTGGCTGCGTGACGCTCGTCCGTGAATGAGATGGCCTCTTCCAGCATTTCCCTTATCTTCTCGGCGTCGTTGGCGTCAACCAGCAGCAGCAGGCTCTTCTTCATGAAGGGGTCCTTTGCCTTGTTGGCGCTTTCTTCGAGGGTAAGGATGCCCTGGCTTCTTGCAACACGGGCGTATTCCACGATCTCGTCTATGTACTTCTGAGGATTGTATTTTGGTGGAAAAAGTATGATCTTGAAAAGCTTAGGCAGAGCTGCAAGCGTTGACATAGGGAAGCTTGCGATAAGTCCGCCGAAGGTACCGCCCACGGTGATGAAAACGCTGGCGATATCTATGAACCATGCCATCTCACCGCCGGAAATTATGCCGAATACGGTCAGACCGAAGGCTAAAACCCAGCCTATGATGATCGTAATATTCAAAACGAAACCCCTCCGTTTACCAGATTTTATTTATAATCACTCGGAAACCGGCTCATTGCCCCTGCGTGAAGCGATGCGCCTGCTGTTCCGGTTGAAAGCTATTACCCTGTCCATTATCTCGTCCATGGTCTCCTGCACTATGTAGCTGTGACCGTTGGCGAG
>JAFLUH010000017.1:0-8640 GCA_022508895.1 Oscillospiraceae bacterium | reverse complement strand
TGTCCATTATCTCGTCCATGGTCTCCTGCACTATGTAGCTGTGACCGTTGGCGAGCATTACAATGGTATCGGGGTTTTGGGAAACGGATTCGATCATATCCTCGTTCAGCAGAATCTCTTTTCCGCCCAGCTTTGTCAATTGAATCATAACGTGTTTACCTTTTCATTCCGGCTCGGACAGCCGCCATGCCGGCGCAATAAGCTCCTGATTTGCTCCGCAGGAGTTTACTCCGCCGGCACGGCGGCGCCTCGCCGTGTCAGTTATTTAATTATCTCTTGAGGTTTACAAGCTCTTCAAGCATACTGTCTGAAACCGTGATAACACGGGTGTTTGCCTGATAGCCTCTCTGGGTGATTATCATGTCGGAAATCTCCTGCGCCAGGTCGGTGTTGGACATTTCCAGTGCGCCGGATACGATGGAGCCTGCGCCAAGGTCGTTTGCCATGGTCACTACTGCCACGCCGGAGCTGAGGGATTCCTTCCAGTAGGAGGTGCCCCACTGGTCAAGACCCTCGGGGTTCTCGAACAGCGCAAGGTCGATACGACCCATTGCGATGGTGCCGTGAACGGCATGAACACCGTAGATAACGCCGTCGTCGTCGATGAATATCTCCTCAAGGTCCTCGGTGGTCTGCTCTGCGGCTCTGCGGCCGTCGGTGAGCTTGATGGTGCCGATGGTCTCGGCAAGGGTCTTGAAGAAGTTGTCCTGACCGCCGGTAAGACCTACTCTCAGAGTAACATCGTTTTTGGCGATGACCTGTGCGTCAACACCGGTTATGGCGTTGCCGCCAACGGTGAGACGTCTTCTGTCGTTGTCGTTTACTGCGTCGTCTATCGCCTGCTGGATCTCAGCCACGGTTGCTCCGGTTTCGGGAATGCTTATAACCAATATATTATCGTCCCATCTTGCTCTCGGAGCGGTCAAAAGGGTGTTGACAACGATGTCGACCTCATAGCTGTTGGCGTAATCACCGGGAACCTGTGATGTGAAAGTGAGGTTGACGTTTGCAGCTTCGCCCGGAGTTGTAATAGTACCGTCGCCGTTCAGGTCAGCAGTGCCCGTGTAGGTGAGGTTATTGGTAGCCGTAGTAGCCGCAACGTTTGCGGGAAGTCCGTCAAACTCAAAATGGAGAGGAAGAACGTCGCCCAGATCGATACCGCCTGCCGTAATGGCGTTGTTTACTGCCAGAGCAAAGTCCTCGGCGGTAGTGAAGTTTATATCGTCCAGAGGCAGCTGAACCACGATGGAGGAGCCGTTTCTGCTGGCAAAGGGAACGTCGCCGTCAATGATCTGCAGGGAGATATTGCCTTCCTCGCCGTAGATATTGGCGGAGGCGGTGAAGGTGATCTTGTTGTTGTTGATGTTTATCGTCTTTGTAACGCTTGCTTCTTTATTGTCAATGGGGGGAACATAAAGATTTATCCTCTGGCTGGAAGCAACAACGCCTGTGGGGTCGCCGCTCACGCCCAGTACGATATTACCGCTGGCGTCACAAAGGTTGCCGTAGTTATCGATATGAAATGAACCGTTTCTGGTGTAGTAGATATTGCCTGCCTCGTCCATTACCTGGAAGAAGCCCTCGCCGGAGATGGCGCAGTCTGTAGTCCTGTCGGAGTAAACAAGACCTGACTGGGTCATCAGCTGAGCGATGGAGTTCAGAGATGCGCCGTAACCTACCTGATTGGCGTTGGTACCGCCGCTGAGAACGCTGCCGCTGGAAGCACGGGACTTGTTCTGATAGAAGATATCCTTGAAGGTTACGGTACTTGCCTTGAACGCCGTGGTATTAACGTTGGAAATGTTGTTACCGATAACGTCCATTCTCTGGTTGTGTACTTTCAGGCCTGCTACACCTGAATAAAGTGATTTCATCATAACTGTAAAGTCCTTTCTTTATAGGACCCGACCGTGTGGGTGCCGCCCGTCCGTCGTTCGGGGCGGCGATGTTTCCTTTCGGTCCAACATCAGACTATCACGGTTGAGTCAATGTTTGTAAATACATTTTCTTTTAAGTCGCTTTGTGATACGGTGGTTATCACCTTATTGTTAGCTACGCTGACTATGTAAGCGGTGCTGTCCACCAGTATGAGCGACTGTCCGCAGCCCTTCTGCGCTGCAAGCTCCACGCCCCTGTTCAGTCTTTCCAGGGTGTCATTCTCTGTCACGTCTATCTCTCTGCTTTCAATGCGCTTGATAGCGTGGTTGCTGAACTCCACTCGGCTGCTGCTCTCCAGCATTGCCTTCAGCTCGTCTGCGAAGGAATTGCCTGAAGAATTGACCTTGGGGGTATTGTCGTTTCTGACCTGCGAGCCGCTTTCAACGGGCTGACTTACTATGCTTTGATTCCTTGCCTGAAGGAATTCACTCAAAAGCATGGGGTTAGCCTCCCTTCCTTGGGTTTATGAAAATAGCTCCTTAAGCTCCTCGTTCTCTTCCATGATCGAGGTTTCGGTTTTGCCTGTTTCTTCCGTTTCGGTATCGGTGTTATTTCCGGGTTTTACCGTCATTCCGCCGTCAGCGTTGTTCACCTTGATAACGTCGCTCAAAGCGTAGCTGTAGCCGTTTACCACGACTCTGTACTCTCCGTCTTTGATCTCGATGCTTTCAACGATGCCGTTGTCCAGAACGGTCCCGTTTTCGGTATCTGCAACTAAGGTGACCTGCTTTCCGATAAGGCTTACCGCATAAGCTCCGTCTGAGCCTGAGCTGTAGCCGCCCTTATTGACGGTGTCCGCCACGTTCATAACGTTGCTGAGCAGGTAACGCTTGCCGTTGACGGTGATCTCGATGTTGGCGCTGTCGCTGATGTCTACACCCGTTACCACTCCGGTGCTGATCTCCAGCTTACCGTTTGCGCCGGGCTTGGTGGTAGCTACCGTAACGGTCTTTCCCGCAAGGCTCGCCGCATATGCCACGGTGTTGTAGTACAGCGTGTTGCTGGAGTTCTGCAAAGCGGTGAAGTTAGCCAGCTGAGAAATGAACTCGGTGTTGCTGGTAGGCTCCAGCGGGTCCTGATTGCTCATTTCCGCCATAAGCAGAGTGAAAAACGTCTCGATGGAAAGAACGGTGTTTTTGCCGCTCTGCTCGAAGTACTCGGCGTACTTGCTGTAGTTCTCCGAAACGCTTGTGGTGGGGTTGGTGTTGTTTACAGCCATATTTTCTCCTTTCCGCCCGTGACGGGCAATTGGTCGTTAAACTGCCTGCTGAAGGATTTCCGCGAATTTGCCGTCGTCTTCGCCTTCTTCATCGTCCTGTTTAACATAAGGGTTCTTGCTGCTGCCGTCGAAGTTCTGCTGTCCTGCGCCTTCGTCCTTTTCGGGGGCGTATACCACCTGATACTTCTCAAGCTGAGTGCCGTTTTCCTTCATTGCCGTCTGCAAGGTGTCGAACCTTTGGGAAAGTATCTCCGCCGTCCGCCTTTCGTGTGCGGCTACGGAAACACTGATCTTGCCTGCCTCCTCAACTATCTTGACAGTGACCTTGCCGAGAGATTCTGGGTTGAGGGTCATCACGAAGGTAGTCGTTCCGCCGGCTTCGGGGAGCTGATTGAAGACCTCGGATACTATCTGGGTAACGATCTGCTGCGCTCCTCTTTCGCCGCCTTCAAAGGCTCTGGTCAGTGTGATCTGAGGTACCGTGCTTGCGATGGCTGCCTCAAAGGGTACCGCTTCGACTGCCTCGAAGGGAGCTTCGGGCTTTGCTGCGGGCTTTATCGGCTCCGCTTCCTCTTTCTGCCCGCCGCTCAGGTCAGGCTGAGACTGGGGCTGCTCGGACTTCACGGTCTCTCCGCCCTTCACCAGTCTGGTAAGCTCCTCCAGCTCGTTTGCGGGCTCCGGAGACTTCACCTCGGATACGGGAGCCGTTTCACGGCTTCTTTCCGTTCCAACGGGCTGCTCCTGCGGCTGCTGTGACTGAGTTACTGCGATGTAGATGCTTTCGGCTGTCTGCATTGCTGCCTGATAAAGCTCGGTATCCGCCTGTGTCGGCTGCTCCTGAGACATTTCCTCGGTCTGCTGCGGCTGACGGTCGGTTTCCTGCTGAGGCGCTGCTGCGGCTTGGGGAGCTTCGGTAAAGCTCTCGATCTCCATCGCCTGCTCCGTTTCCTCGCCGAGTAAAGGACTTGCGGCAACGGTAACGCTCTCCCTTGCCATTTCGGTGGAAGGTATCGCTTCGACTGCTTCGTCTTCCTCAGCGGTCTCGGTCTGCCGTTCCTCACTGCGGATATTGTCCAGCATCTGTACCACTGCCTGCAGCAAAACGTCCTGAACGCTGTCGTCGTCATCACTTTCGTTGTTCTCGGTGATTATCGAGGTATCCTCGGTCTCTCCGCCGAACTTTCTGTCGATGAACTCCATCAGGAAATCCAGCACCATTTCGGTGAACTCATCTTCGTCCACATCGGGGTCGGAAAGCTCGCTTAACGCCTGCACCATCATGTTTTCCAGAGTTTTCTGCATTCTCTGCGGGGCGCTCAGCATTTCCTCTGTCTTTCCCAGCAGGTCTGCCAGCTCCTTCATCAGCTCAGGGTCAAGCTCTGCCGCTTCCGAAGACTGTACGGGCGTTTCCTTAACATCAGCGGTCTGCTCTGCCGTTTCGGTATGTACCTCGGAGGGCTGCTGCGGGCTGCTCTGAACAGGCTGCTGCGGCTGCGGAGCGGGAGCGCTGCCCACGTCCACGGTATCCTGCAGGGTCTGTGCAAAGCCGCCGTCGGAGACGGTCTGGGGGTTAGGGTAAAGGCTCGTGACGGCAATAGGCTCTGTGCCTATGCTCATGCTTCTCACGTTGTTTTTTCACCTCCTTTCAATGCTTTGGTGTGATTTATTGAAAAAGCGTTGCACAAGCGCCGCTTTATCAATACGACGATGGGGCATATCACGCCCTTCTTTCAAAAAAGACATGATACACCAAGAATATTATACACTTATTTAATATAAAAGTCAACAAATTTTTGCTAAATTATTGTAGGGTTTGCCAAAATTTTTATCAAGTGGTCGCAGCCCCGTTTTCTTCCCGTTTTCCGCCGCCGAAGAACTCCTCCAAGAAATTCTCGTTTTCCTTGGTTTCCAGCTTGCGGTACTCCTCCAGTTGGTGCTCCTCCAGCTTCTCCAGCTTCTTGACCTCTTTCGTCGCCTCCAGCACTTCCTCCAGCTTTTTCTCTATCTCGGCGTTCTTATCCGCTATCTCCTGCCGCTTCATCTCCAGATCCAGCTTTCTTGAGGTGAGGAAGCGGTTGGCAACGTTTATCTCGTTGGGGAATGCGCCTTTTTTGAATATTTTCCGCAGCTCGTCGGTCTTTGCGGCGATGGCGGCGAGGATATCCTGCTCCTCCTCATGGAGCCGGGCAAGCTCGGCACGCAGGGCGGCGAGGTCGTTCTTCTCCATCTCCTCCACCTGCATACGGTACTGCTTTATCCTGTCCAGCGAAAACTGAAATTTTTTCATTGCAGATCACCTCTTAGCTTACCGCTTCCTTCAGCAGCCTTATCGTCTCGTCAAGGTCGAAGGATTCGTCCACCGCCTGCATAAGAAATCCGTTTATCTTGTCTATCTTCCCTATCGCCTCGTCTAACTTGGGGTTGGTGCCGTGCTTGTATGCGCCGATGGCGATAAGGTCGTAGTTCGCTTCGTAAAGCGACAGCAGATTGCGCAGCCTTGCGGCGGCGTCTTTATGCTCCTTGTCGCAGATTATGCTCATAAGACGGCTTATGCTGGGAAGTATGTCTATCGCGGGGTAGTGGTTCTGCGCCGCCATCTTTCTTGATAATACGATGTGCCCGTCGATGATGCCTCGCACCGTGTCGGAGATAGGCTCGTTGGTGTCGTCGCCCTCTACCAGTACGGCATAAATACCCGTTATGCTGCCCTCCGGAAAGCTGCCTGCACGCTCAAGGAGCTTAGGCATATCGTTGTATATGGAGCTGGTGTAGCCACGCATTATGGGCGGCTCTCCGATGGAAAGTCCCACGTCGCGCTTTGCCATTGCGAAACGGGTGAGATTGTCCATCATCAGCAGCACGTCCTTGCCCTGCTGCATGAAGTATTCCGCTATCGCCGTGGCGGTGAGGGGGCATTTGCTGCGCATCATTGCGGGCTGGTCGCTGGTGGCTACCACCACCACGGAGCGCTTCAGACCCTCCTCGCCCAAGTCGTTTTCTATAAACTCACGCACCTCACGTCCACGCTCTCCCACAAGCGCTATAACGTTAAGGTCTGCTTTTACCTTCTTCGCTATCATGCCCATCAGAGTGCTCTTGCCCACGCCGGAGCCTGCGAAGATACCGATACGCTGTCCCTTGCCGAGGGTGCATAATCCGTCTATCGCCTTCACTCCCAATTCTATGGGTTCGGCTATTTTCGGGCGTGCCAAAGGATTGACGGGAATGCCGGAAATGGGCATCTCGCCTGTATAATGTATTTCGCCGCCGTCGTCAAGGGGGTTGCCGATGGCGTCAACTATCCTGCCTATCAGCTCGTTTCCGGTTTTCACCATAAGCTGCTTGCCGGTATTGTCTACGATACTTCCGGGGCCTATGCCCTCCATTTCGGTATAGGGCATCAGCAGGACCTTATCCGACTGAAAGCCCACCGCCTCAGCATAGACGTAATTTTCGCTGTCGCCCTTTTTGTACACACGGCATACGTCGCCTATGTTGCACTCCGGGCCGCTGGCTTCAACGGTCATGCCGATTATTTTTTCTATTTTGCCCATGCTGCGCCTTGAATCAAAGCCCTTGAGCTTTTCGGCAAAGCCTTTAAAATCCATTGTAGAATCGCTCCGTAATGATAATATTCCGACAGCGCTCATGCGCTGCCATTAGCATCACTGCTCTTCCGTCGCTTCCTGCTCCTCGGGTGTATTCTCGGCTGTTTCTTCCGCTTCCTCTGCCGTCGGTACAACGGCTGCTGCGGGCTCGGCCGCTTCCTGTGCTGCCGGCTCGGCTTCCTGTGCCGCCGGCTCGCTCGGCTCGGCTGCCGCTTCAGCAGGCAGGTCGGCAATCGGTTCGGCAGCCTCGACTGCCGCTTCCTCAGCCGCCGCCTTAGCCTCCTGCGGCTTCTCCGCCTTCTTGGTCTTCTTGGGGCTCTCCGCCTTCAGAACCTCGCCTATATCCTCAGCTTCCTCGCCGTCAGGCTCCTTGTCACGGAACTTGCCCTTGCCCAGCTCCTCTATCATTCTAAGCTGAGTGGAGACGCCTGCGTCCAGTATCTCGGAGTCCGTCTCCACCAGCAGGGTCCCTCTTTCCGCTTCCTCCAGCACCTCGAACTCCACGTTCGCCGTTTCGGAGAAGCACTTTTCCAGTATCTTCAGATCCGCCTCAACGTCCTCGCTGAGGTCCAATTTAGACAGGGTGACTCTCACCGATTTTGCGCTGCGGAACTCCTTTGCCGCCTCGGTTATCATCTTTTCCAGCGCCTGCTTATCCTTCTGGGTAAACACCGCCATGGTTATCTTTTCCGCAACCGTCAGCGCAATATCGAAAATGGCTCTGCGGTTTTCCGCCATAAGCGAGGCTTTTTCCTTCTCAACGCCTTCGCACATACTTTTGAGGTCAAGCAGGGTGTCCTTGCACTTTTTCAGTCCCTGTGTATACCCGTCGTCGGTGCCCTTCTGCAGTCCCTCGCCGTAGCCTGCGTCATAGCCCTCCTGCTTCGCCTTTTCCAGCGTCTTTGAGGCGTCCGCCTCAATGGCTCTCAGCTTTTCCATGCGCTCGTTCTGAGCCTGCTGGCGTATCTTCTCGGCGTCCTCCTTTGCCCGTGCAAGCTCTATCTCCGCCTTGCGCTTTATGCTCTGAGCCTGCTCCTCGCCCTCACGGCGGAAGTGCGCTCTCAGCTCCTCCAGCTCGTGCATATCTATGGTGGGGCGCTCGGGCTCGGGCTCAGGCTCCGGCACACGCTCACGCTCCTTGGGTTCTCCGGTCTCCGAAAGCTCGTCGTCAAAATCCAGCTCAAAGTCCGCTTCACGGTTTCCCTTGGAGTTCGATCCGTTTCCCTCGGGCTTTACGGTCCTGTGTATGCGGTTGCTGATGGGTACGTCGCCATCTACGATTACCTGCTTAATACTGCCTTTGATGAGTTCCTGCATAGCTTCACCTTGTAGTTGTTAGTTTTTAGTAGTTAGTAGTTAGTTAAATTTCCTTAGACTGCAATTGCCCGAAACAACTTCGGGCAATTGATAGAACAAATCAAGCGATGATCTCGTCCTGACCGCCCTTGGAGATGGTGACGGTGCCTTCCTCCTCCAAACGGCGTATAACGGCAACGATGCGCTGCTGCGCTTCCTCAACGTCACGCATACGCACATTGTGCAGGTACTCAACGTCAGTCTGAGTAGCTTCACGCTTACGCGAGGACATATTGGCGTAGATGACCTCGGCAACGTCGGCGGTAGAGCCCTTGATGGCGATCGCAAGGTCTTTTGCGTCCACCTCGTTGATGAAGGTCTGTATGGACATGGGATCCAGACCGACGATATCCTCGAACACGAACATCTTCTGGCGTATCTGCTCCGCCAGCTTGGGGTCGCGCATTCCCAGCTCGTCGAATATGAACTTCTCGGTGGAGCGGTCCACCTTGTTCATTACGTCCGCTATGTAGTTGATACCGCCTACCTCCATGCTTTCGGTGGTGATAAGCATTGCAA
>JAFLUH010000169.1 GCA_022508895.1 Oscillospiraceae bacterium | reverse complement strand
CGGTGAGACGGTGGAGGCTTCGCTGACCGCCGACAGGAAGATAATGATGGTAGCAGGAGTAAGGCACGACGTGTCCGCCTTCCACCGTATACCGGGCATTGTGCCCATCAACAAAGGACTACCCGCCAAAAAGGCGAGCAGCAATATACCGGCAGCCAAAGCCGCCGAAAAATCCCAAAAGGAGGAACATACCATGACACCTGAAGAGATCAAGGCGCAGTATCCCGAAGTCGTGGCTGAGATCGAGACGGCGGCAAAAGAAGCCGCTGCCGCTGATGCAGTCGCTAAAGAGCGCAAACGCCTTGCAGAAATTGAGGCAATCCAAGACACTGTGGGCGACCCTAAGCTCGTTCACGAAGCAAAGTACGGCGAGAATCCTCTCACCGCTGAGCAGCTTGCTCTTAAGGCTATGCAGAACGCAGCCAAGAGCGGCGCTAAATTCCTTTCCGCCCATGAAAAGGACGTGAAGGACTCCGGCGTGGAGGGCGTACAGGGCAATCCTGAGGATCCCAGTGATCCCGAGGGCAAGGGCAACGAGCAGGAGCAGGTCAACGCAGCTGTAGCCCTGTTCAACCAGAGCAGAAGATAAGGAGGACATCATCATGAGCAAAAGACTTGACGAAACACTGAACGCCCCCGGCTATGACGGTCTTATCATCGGCAACGAGCCTGTTGCCGATGTTGTAACCGTGCAGCTGGCAGCCGGAAACGGGATCGTTGTCCGTGGCACCGTTGTCACCGGAGCAGCCGGCGGCGAGCTGAAGCCTGTAAGCGAGGCACTGACAGCTGACAACGCTACCTACATCATCACAGATGACGTGGACACCACTGCTGCTACCACCGCTACTGCTTACCGCACCGGCAAGTTCGCCGAAAACAGACTTATCACCGACGGCAGCTACAAGCTGACCGCTGCGGACAAGGAGATACTGCGCAAGTCAGGCATACTCCTTGATACCGCAATAGAAGCCTAAAAGGAGGACAAAATTATGCCTTTTAACTTTTATGAAACACACACCCTGCTCATGGCTGTTGAGCAGATAACCCCTGCGCCCAGCTTCCTGCGTGACCGCTACTTCCCCACTAATGACGCTACCGACCTGTTTTCCACAGACGACGTGCTCTGCGAGTACAAGGACGGTTCCCGCAAGCTGGCTCCTTTCGTAGCACCCCGCAAGGGCGGTGTTGCCATCATGCGTGAGGGCAGCTCCATGAAGCGCTTCACACCGCCATTCATTGCCCCCAAGCGCTCCATGACCATTGACGATCTGAAAAAGAGAGGCTTCGGCGAGGCGCTCTACTCTAAGCTCACCCCCGAACTGCGTGAGCAGCAGCTCACTCTTCGTGACGCAGCCGAGCTGGGCGATCTGATCACCCGCCGTGAGGAGTATATGGCAGCGCAGGTCATGCTGAACGG
>JAFLUH010000168.1 GCA_022508895.1 Oscillospiraceae bacterium | reverse complement strand
GCAGAGGTTCAGGCAGCTCTTTCTACCTGGGATAAGGTAGACGAGGTTGCTGCTAAGGCTAAGGAAAAAGGCTATGTAATGTTCTCTTCTCCTATTGAGACATACAGATCATTCGCTAATAACTCTACTCAGAGCTATCTCAACGGCGACAAGTTCGCTCTGACACCTGCTTTCAATGAGTGGCTTACTCAGCAGGAAAAGTATGTTGAAAACGGCTGGTCTGAAACCTATGGCCTCTGGGCTGATGAAAAGTCCGCTCAGATGGGTACAAACGGCAAAATGTTTGCCTGCATTGGTCCTGCTTGGTACTACAGCTTCTGCATGGGTACTGCTCTTGAGCAGACAAACGGCGACTGGGCTATCTGTGTAGGTCCTGCTGAGCACTTCTGGGGCGGCACATGGATGCTGGCTGCTACAGGTACAGACAACGAAAAGGTTGTTGCTGACATTATGAATGCTTTCACAGTTAATGAAGATATTATGGAGAACCTCCTTGTTAAGGATCTCCAGTTCCCCAACAACAAGAACGTTGTTAACAAGTTTGCTAACGATTCAAGCTACGGTAATGAATTCCTCGGCGGTCAGAACGACATTGCTATCATGGCAAAGGTAGCTGAGGGAATCAAGTGGGAACCTGCTCTCCACACTCAGTATGACCAGACATTCAATGAGAACCTTCCTAACTCCTACCTTGAATATCTCCAGGGTGTTGTTAGCAAGGATCAGGCTCTGAGCAACTTCTATATCACACTTGGTGAGGTAGCTCCTCAGATCACTCACGACTAATATCGTGAATAAACCGAATATTTTATGACCTGATAAAAGAGGTGAGGCGTAAATTCTCGCCTCACCTCTTTATATTAGTAATAATGACGGTTGCTTTTTAATAAAAATAAGGAGGTTGCTTCATGAATAAGCGTCGCATAAAGTCTGTAAGCTACGCAAAGTGGGGATACATATTCATTCTCCCGTTTTTCCTTGTGTACGCTGTTTTCTCTTTTTATCCGATGATAACGACGTTCTATTATAGCTTCTTTGAAAACTATAATCAGGGTCTCACTACTATCGGACCTAATTTTGTGGGTTTTGCTAACTATGCAAAATTATTTACGCCCAATGAAGGAAAGCTTGAGCTGCTGGATTACACCAAAAATACTATGATAATGTGGGTTCTTGGTGCTGTACCTCAGTTTATCTTTTCACTTCTGCTGGCGGTTCTCTTTACCTCGGTAAGACTTAAAATAAAGGGACAGAGATTTTTCAAAACGGTAATTTATATGCCTAACCTCATCATGGCAGCCGCTTACTCAATGCTGTTCTATGTAATGTTCAGTGAAGTCGGACCGGTGGGAATGCTGTGCAAGACTATGATTTCTCCGGACTTTGTTGTATTCCAGGACGTGGGCGCTTCAAGAGGCGTTATCGCCTTTATCAACTTCCTTATGTGGTTTGGTAATACAACTATCATGCTGATGGCGGGTATTATGGGTATTGACCAGAGCCTGTTCGAGGCGGCGTCAATTGACGGTGCCAGCGGTACACAGGTATTTTTCAGAATTACTCTCCCGCTGCTTGCTCCTATATTTGTTTATGTTGCAATTACTTCCCTTATCGGCGGACT
>JAFLUH010000167.1 GCA_022508895.1 Oscillospiraceae bacterium | reverse complement strand
TCAGCTGCGGAAGGAGGGATTGAACCAAAAGGCAATAGCCGAACAGCTTGGCATAAGCGTCAGCATGGTAAGCTACACAATAAACCGCATGAAGCCTAAAACCAATGCGGCGCCTGAGGCGAAAACCGAGACAAAAAAAGAGCCTGCCCAAGCGGTCGCCGGACAAGCCCTCACAGGAAATTATAACACTACTAATATAGCACAATCTGAGGGGGTTGTCAAGAGTTTCTTGGAGTTTCCCACAAGGCTGGAGGAGTTTGCACGCCAATGCTTTGAGGATGTAGCAATACATAGTGTTTGTGCTCAGGAAGACCCCCGTTTTTTGGCAAAAAAGGCGGAGATAGTCTTCACCAGCAGCGATAAATGGTATCGCCTGCTGGTGCTGGAGGAGAAGGGGGGAAAAATATCATGACCAACGGCAGCGTCGCACTAAAAAGGCAGCTGAAGGCTCAGAGCCTTCACCGCACGATACTTGCCAATGGACAGATAGCCGCCGAGGCGATGGTAGAGCTGGCAAAGAACCTGAAGGAAATGCGGGATACCAAGCTGTACAAGGAACTGGGGTACGATAAGTTCGAGGCGTACTGCGAGGAAGCCGCCCACATCAAGCAGCGGCAGGCCTACAATTTCATCAAGGCGCTGGATGAGTTCGGGCAGGAGGGCTTGCAGGCTAACGCAAACTTAGGCATTACCAAGCTGACAGCACTTGCCGCCCTCTGCTCTGATGACAGGGAGCAGCTGATGGCGACGGTGGACGTGGAAGCCGTAAGCACCCGTGAGCTTGAGGAGAAGATAGCGGAGCTAAAAAAGAAATGCGAGCAGCTGAGTCTTGACCTGGATGCCGCAAACAAGGCGGATGATGCACTGGAGCAGCTGACTGAGGAAAAGCAAGAGCTGGAAAGCAAGCTGACCGACCTGCAGGAGGAGAACGAGAAGCTGAAAAACCGCCCTGTCGAGGTAGCCGTTGCCGAACCGAGCGAAAAGCAGCTGGAGGAGATCCGCAAGAAGGTGGAAGCCGAGGTCAAGGCGGACGGCGACAAGCGAGTGAAAAAGGCGCTGGAAGGACAGCTGTCTGCTGAGAAAAGGGCGCAGGAGCTGGAGGAACAGGTCAAGGTTTTGCAGTCAACTGCACAGAAATCCGCTCCTCCCAGCGAGAGGAGGGAGCTGCTTAAGTTCCATTTCAGTAACATTGAGACTGCCTTCAACGCTGCCGCCGATATTATCAGGGCTATGGACGACGGGGAGGAAAAGGAAAAGTTCAGGGCGGCGATGCGGACTTTTGTGGATAAGTGCGTGAACGCAGTGGTGGGAGTGTAATGCGATGGGGGCAGGCAAAGGCTGGAAAACGGAAGAGCTGGAATACCTTCAAGACAACTGGGGCACAGTCTCGATACCCGGCATTGCCAAACATCTGGGCAGGAGCATTGATGCTGTAAAGCTGAAGGCGCAGCGCATTGGACTGGGGCGTCACCTCCACAGCGGTGTACTGCTTACTCTGAACCAGCTTTGTAATGCGTTTGGTAAGAACATTACATACAAGGTGAAGCACCGATGGATACCGGCAGGGCTGCCCGTGAAGTATCAAAAGAGCATCACAAAGCGGTTTGCCATGATAGATATTGACGAGTTCT
>JAFLUH010000166.1 GCA_022508895.1 Oscillospiraceae bacterium | reverse complement strand
GCTGTGGTTGCTCACTATCAGAGTTACATACGGGCTCTTGCTACAAGACCAATGAAGGACGTCTACGGCAACGAGTATCTGTGTGTTGATGAAGATATGCGGCTCAGGCTTGAGACAAGATTGATACACGGTATCATGACAGGCTTCAAAGTGATGACCGCATAAGCCGAACGGACAAGCTCCGCTCCCTTTCCTTGTCCCCTCGGCAGAAACGCACAATCTAAAGTTCCTTGACAAAGAAAGCCCGATGGGAGGCTGTCGGTGCAGTATAAGGCAGACGGATACGTTCTTATTTATGCCGAGCCATGCAGCCAGTACGCCATGACCTCTTAGAGAGCGAGCGAACAATACAAGGCTGTAAAACAAGTGTGGAAGCTTGTGGGCGATGACGCATAGACAGGATATAATGATACTTCCGCATTGAACGCCCTCACAGCATTGTGCGGCGCACCCATAAGCATGGGGCGAGGTGAAATTCCTATGGAGCTATGCCAACAGCCGTCCGTATCAGCCTATTTTTAATTTTCGTATGTTTTTGTATGTTATTGAAAGGGGATATTATGCAAGAAAAAGAGCCTGTATCACCAACGCAACAAAATCCTATGGAAGAAACAATGACCTACCGTATTGAAGGTAGGTCATTTATCGTACAATCAGTATTCAAAAAAGAAAACGCCAACACACTTGGAGAAGTCTTACTTCGCCTTATGCAAGCGGATCGTGAAAATAAAATATAGATTTTTTCCTGATTCGGCTGACAAATGGTAGTCGGATGTGGTATAATATAAGCGTGAAGTTATCACGCAAGAAAAATACTGCTGTCCGGCTGTCCCAGAAAGGAGGACTTGTGAGACAGTCGAATAACAGAAAAACTCGTGACGAGACAGCCTTTCTCTATGAACGACTTTCCCGTGACGATAACCTTGAAGGTGAGAGCTACAGTATCGGAAATCAAAAGAAGCTCCTCGCCAAAGTAGCCAAAGAAAAGGGCTACACAAATTTAGTACATTTTTTGGACGATGGTATATCAGGCGTAACAATGAACCGTCCCGGATTTCTTGAAATGATACGTCAGCTTGAAGAAGGCAAAGCGGCTGCCGTATTTGTCAAGGATTTATCCCGTCTCGGTCGCAACTACATAGAGGTGGGCAAATTGACCGAGGAATTTTTCCCCGATCACGATATTCGTTTGGTGGCAGTTTCGGACAACATAGACACTGCTGAAGGGGAAAACGAGCTTGCACCTATCCGCAACCTGTTCAACGAATGGTATGCCCGTGACATCAGCAAAAAGCGGCGTATCAGTAACAAAATCAAGGGGAACGCCGGTGAACCTTTGGGACAACCACCCTACGGCTATGTCAAAGACCCTGACGATCCCAAACACTGGATAGTGGACGATGAAGCTGCTCAAATCGTGCGGCGTATATACAGCATGAGCATTGACGGGCTTGGGGTAGAGCAGATTGCCGCTCGGCTTGAACGGGAAAATACTCTCACTCCACGTGCCTATTGGCTACAAAAGGGTATCAAACGCCCCGGCAAAGGCAAACAGCAACCTCCTACGAAATGGAACAGCTCCACGGTAACCAAAATACTATCTACGCAGGAATATTGCGGCGATGTTCTCAATTTTAAGACCTATTCCAAATCCTACAAAAACAAAC
>JAFLUH010000165.1 GCA_022508895.1 Oscillospiraceae bacterium | reverse complement strand
TGCTCTATCTTTTGTATCCTGTCCTTTTTGCGGTAGTCAACGGTGGTGAGATGATACAGCCACCTGTCAACGTCCGCTCTGTCCTTTATGTACCATGAATTGTTCAGAAATTCCACCAAATGCCTGTCTCCCGCCGCCGCCAGTATGCCGAAGCGGTTGAACAGGTCCATCTTCACCTTATTCCCGTAAAGGAAGGGGTCGTCACGGAAATCCTCGGGAGCGGTATCGGGGCGCTCGCAGTAGCCTTTGTCGTAATATTTTCCGATAAATTCGGGGAGGATTTTCAGCAAATCAACCCCGCCGTAATTGGCTTCGGTTATCCATGTGAAATGATTCACGCCGCAAGCGTCGATGACGATATCCTGTCGGGAGGGTCTTTCAACGCCCAGTATCTCCTTAGCCACGCAGCAGAGAAATTCCTGCGCATGAAAAACCTCGTGACAGCAGCCGAACGCCTTTATTTCGGGAAAAACGTCGTACAGGGTCTTGGTGCAGGCGGTCATGGGGTTTGTGAGATTTATCACCCATGCGTCGGGGCAGTGTGCCTTTATCTCACGGGCGAAGCCCTCGTAGATGGGGACTGTCCTCATTGCCCTCAGCACTCCGCCGGGACCTACGGTATCCCCTACCGACTGGAAAATGCCGTATTCCTCCGGCAGGTGAACGTCGCTTTCCATTTCGTCGAAGGTTCCCGGCAGTATGGAGCAAGCCACAAAATCTGCGCCGTCAAGGGCTTCGCCTATCTCGGCGCAGACCCTGTAATCCCACTTGGAGACGGTATTGGGATCGTCGTTTATACGGGCTCCGATACGCTTGTTCAGCTCCGCAGCGGGAACGTCGATATCATACAGCGCTATCTCGCCGCAAAGCCCGTCCGCCAGCGCAAGGTCAGTCATAAAGACTCTCGCCCACGCCTTTGAACCGCCGCCTATATATGCGATCTTGATTTTTTTCATATTATCACTTCATTATTTCGCAAGCATTCTTTTGACTTCCGTGTAGCACAGCACGAAGGGAGCAACGCCCTTGGCGTCGTTTTCCACCACCGGCTCGGAAATGTAATATTCATAAGTACCGTTGCGGCGTTTGTTGTCCTCGGGACCCAAGCCTGCCACAAGGCAGATACCGCCCAAGTTCAGCTCGCTGCCATTATCAAGATCACTGATATTCAGGTACTTATTGCAAATTCCGTCAAAGGTCTTTTTGCCGGCTTCGGAATATTTTTTGTCAATGATACCCAGCCTTGCGCCCTTCATCATGGCGTATGCTATCATGCTGCTGCCGCTGGTCTCAAGGTAATTCCCTTCCCGTCCGACACAGTCCACCACCTGATAGAACATACCCGTTTCAGGGTCAGCGTACTGCGCTATTCCGTCTATCACCTCACGGAAGATACCGCAAAGCTCCTCTTTGTATTGCTCGTTGTCGATATAGCCGATAATGTCCACCAGCGCAACGGTAAACCAGCCTATCGCTCTCAGCCAGAAGCTCTGTGAGTGCCCCGTTTTCTTATCCGCCCAGAAAGCGGTCTTAGAGCAGTCCATTCCGTGATAGAACAGCTTTTTATCCTCGTCGAACATATACCTGCGCACATTTCGTATCTGGCTCATGGTGTCGGAATAATCACCGCCGCCGAATTCCTTCTGGAATCTGACGTAGAACACCTGCGCCATATATATGCCGTCCAGCCATATCTGGTTGGGATATATCTGCTTGTGCCAGAAATTTCCCGTAT
>JAFLUH010000164.1 GCA_022508895.1 Oscillospiraceae bacterium | reverse complement strand
TTTTTTGCCGTAAAGGGGGCTGCCGGAGCGGTATCACAAGCTGAGTGAGTTCACCGCTGAGCTGAATACGGGCTTATCAAAAAGCTGAAAACACAGTGCGTAAGTGCGCATATAAAATAAAAAACCTGCAGGTGTTTGCTTGCAGGTTTTTTGTAGGCTTTTTTACTTGCTGAAGTAATTTACTGCGTTGTTGTAGCACACGTCCTTCACTACCTGTCCCACAAATTCAACGTCGTTGGGATATTCGCCCTCCTCAATAAGAGTTCCCAGCATATTGCAGAGTATCCTTCTGAAATATTCGTGGCGGGTGTAGGAAAGGAAGCTTCTGCTGTCGGTGAGCATTCCCACGAACTTGGAGATAAGTCCAAGCTGCGAAAGCGCCGTAAGCTGGCGTTCCATGCCGTCCTTCTGGTCGTTGAACCACCATGCGGAGCCGAACTGCATCTTGCCCACGATACCGCCCTGCTGGAAGCAGTTCATGATGGTGGCAAGGACCTCGTTGTCACGGGGGTTCAGGCAGTAGAGAATGGTTTTGGGAAGCTCGTCGGTGCTGTCAAGAGTATCTAAGAGCATGGACAGCTTCTTTGCAAAGGTCTGATCCTCGATAGCGTCAAAGCCCGTATCGGGACCCAGCAGACCCATGTATCTGCGGGAATTGTTGCGAAGTGCGCCGATGTGATATTGCTGTACCCAGTGCAGCCTTGCGTACTGCTTTCCCAGATGTACAAGAACGTAGCCCTTGTACTGCTCGATCTCATTAGGCGTAAGGTCGTCGCCGTTCAGCGCTTTTTTGACTATCTTATCAACCTGTGATTTCTCCGCAGGCATGAACATCACAACGTCCAGAGCGTGGTCGGAGCATACGCAGCCCACGCTGTCGAAATACTCGATACGCTTTGTAAGAGCCTCGCACAGGCTGTCTATCCCGTCGATCCTGACGTCGGCAGCGTCCGCAAGCTTTGCGATGTAGGGGACGTAGGTGGGAAGCTCGATGTTTATCGCCTTGTCGGGACGGAAGGCAGGGGCTACCTCCACCTCGAAGGACTTGTCCTCCTTCAGCAGCTTGTGGAAGTGCAGGTCGTCTATCGGGTCGTCCGTGGTGAACAGCTTCTTTACGTTGCTCATGGAAATGAGCTTTCTTGCGGTGAGGGTCTGCAGCTTTTCGTTGCACTTGTCATAGATCGCCTTGGCGGTCTTGGGGGAGAGGATATCGTCTATCTCAAAATAACGTCTCAGCTCCAGATGGGTCCAGTGGAAGATGGGGTTTCCGATAGCGTAGGGCATCACCTCGGCGTACTTGGCGAATTTCTCGTAATCGTCCTTGTCGCCCGTTATATAGCTTTCGTCAACGCCCATTTCACGCATCAAGCGCCATTTGTAGTGATCTCCGCCCAGCCAGCACTCGGTTATCGAGCGGAACTTCTTGTCGTTGTATATCTCCTCGATGCTCAGGTGGCAGTGAAAATCGAAGATGGGCATATTCTTGGCGTAGTTGTGGTAAAGGGTCTGTGCGGTCTGATTTTTCAGGACAAAGTCCTTATCCATAAAATTCTTCATAAATCATGCTCCTTGTGCGAAATTATTAAAGTGTTACGCCTGTTTTGAAAATTGCTATATCACGGGAGTTATAGCGCTCGTTTACGGTCTGCTTTCCGCTTGCCGTTGCCGCTACCAGCTCCACAAGCTCCTCCAGCTTGCTCTCAAAGGAAGCTCCCTCGGCGATACCCCCTGCGTCAAAGTCTATCCAGTTGGATTTTTTCTTTGCAAGCTCGGAGTTGGTGGAAATTTTGATGGTGGGGACAAAGCCGCCGAAGGGGGTGCCCCGTCCCG
>JAFLUH010000163.1 GCA_022508895.1 Oscillospiraceae bacterium | reverse complement strand
GAGCGATTGCGGCGTTTGTGCTGATGGCGGGCTTGCTGTTCCTGCTGTTCAGACCGCAGGCGGCTGCGGAGCAGCCGGAGAAGTAAAGAAGCGGGCACAGTACTTGAGAAAAGCCCCTGTATCCTTGTGGCTTTCCTCAAGTACGCCCAACACTGCTTAAATTCCCCTTAAGGGAATTTATTTTGCTTCGCAAAACCGCAGTATTGGGCACGTTGTGCAAGACGTGGGACGGGTGCTGACATTCAGATTTATTACAAGAAAGGAAAAACTCACAATGGATATCAAAGCAATAGCAAAATCGGTGATCGACAAAATGGACGAAAAGCAGATAATGGAATTTCTGCAAAAATTTGCGGACGAAAAGACGATGGAGAAAGTAAAAGGCGCAGTAGGCGACAAGGGCGGCGACATTCTGAACGCCGCAAAGAACCTGCTGGGCGGCGGAAAGTAACCGTATAAGCGCCGCTTTCTTTGAACATGAACAGGAGAAGGTCATGAACTCACGCAAAAACAATGAGAAAATAATCCAGATACTCTCCGAGATGGAGCCTATCCGTGACGAGACCGAGGAGGAAAAACGCAGCCGTGAACAGATGACGCAGGAGGCGATAAAAGCCGCCGAGGAGGAGGCGCCTCTCGCTTTCCCGAAAAAAGTCGCAGGTGTCATCTGCGTGGCGCTGTGGGGATTCTCTCTTGTGGCGCTGATGTTCGGGTTCGGAGATCTGGGCGTGCTGCTGCCCTTTATGCTGCTGTCATTGGGCGCAGTGTGCGGGCTGAATGTTCCCGCTTTCTGGAAAAAAGGAAAGATATTCGATGTGGTAGTCGCGATCGCCGCCTGCGCCGTTTGCGTGATGGTGGCGTTTGGGATACTTTTTGTGGGTGGGAACAGATAGTAAAAAGTAAAAAGTAAAGGATCGTTTAATGGAAAAGTTCGAGATAAAATACGATAATTCGGACGCTGAAATAGAGACGGCTTATAAGCTGTTCCAGAAAAAATATATGCTCAGGCGCAATGTCATGTTTTCCATCGTTTACGCAATTGCGGCAGGTCTGGGAGTTAATTTCGTCATCGGCAACAGCACCAATATGGCAGGGTATATCCTGATAGTGCTGGGGCTGGGTATGCTGTTTTCCACCTGGGCAAGACCGTATTATGCACGGAAAAAGCTGATGAAAACACTCCAGAGCTTCGGCGGGGAGACGTATACCGCCGCCTTTGCCGAAAAGCATATCACCGTGGATACCGAGATACTGCCCGACGAGGAGACGGAGATAGTGGCAGTCACAAGAGACGGCGTTATGACCGTGGGAGAGGACGTGGAGATCCCGCCCGAGCAGGAGATAAAGCACGATAAGACCAAGATAGAGCTGGCGGCAAATACGCTGGATTCCATGGAGACGGAGGAAATGTTTCTGCTGTTTGTCAATCGGTCGCTTATCTATATTTTTCCCAAACGCTGTCTGAGTGAGGAGCAGGTGACGGCGGTCAGGGAGTACTTTGACGATAAGAACATATAGGCAGTGCACCAGTGCACAGTGCACAGTGCAGAGTACACAGTAAATCAGGCTTATAGTGTTGTGCGCTCACCTTTCACTGTCCCGACCTGATTTGCGGTGCCTTTGGGCGAACGGGCGGCACCGCCTCTCACTTTGGCGTGGCGGCTCCCAATCAACGTGTGCGCCCGCCCACCCGCCCCCTAAAACTTAGTTCCCCCAATTCTTTACAACTACCCCAACTTCAATAAAGCGCACCCGCCCGCTCGGCTTACGCCGTAGCTGTGTGTACCGTTGGGCTGGAAAATTTTTGAAAAAATTTTTTCCCACGGCACGGACGCCGTAGGTGTTCGCCCAAGGTGCGGCACGGACGCCGCACC
>JAFLUH010000162.1 GCA_022508895.1 Oscillospiraceae bacterium | reverse complement strand
CCAAGCCATGCACGTGGCACTCCCTCGCCGTCGCCCAGAAATTCGAGGAGCTTCATCTTGTGTTTCTGCCACGCCGCCGCTCTCTCCGGTCTCGCCCAGAATCTCGCATTGCGCCCTAAGAAATGAGTGAGTATATTGAAATTGTTCACGTCGTGTCTGATACGGCTCTCGTCGTGTTTCCACTCGTTCCAGAGTCTTTCTTCAATGATCTCGTCCCTGATGGAGCTATACTGTGTGATGTCATCTATCCTCTTTTTGATACCGCACCTATCCTCAAAAATGATTATTCTGCCGTCAGTATCAGCAGCGTAGGTGTACTCGGCACTGCCCGAAAATCCGTCGGTGAGATCAAGTGCGTCGTATCTGCGCACCATGCCGTCCTTAAGCGGCATATAGCCTTCGCCCGTACCGTCGTAGAAGCTTAACTCGTACACCACATGACGGCTGTCCTGACAGTAGCTGCTGACAAACCTGATAATGCCGACATTGGGTGCAAAATAGTATTCCTTCTTACCGGAACGATATGACAGTCCATCTTCATAACCGTTTATATCAAGCGATAGTTTAAGGCAGTTGTCAAAAATGCCTGCCGCAGTGGTGATAGTCCCCGCATTCTCGCAGAGAACCTTTGTCTTTATCTCAGTGCCGTAATTTATGAACTCTTCCGTATACTCAGCTCCCGCCTCCCATTTTTCATTCCACAAGCAATTCACCGCATCACTGAGAATGCCATAGATGTCGTTATAGAAAAGGGGCTGCTCCACACTTGCACCGTTCTCATTCTTATATTCAAACGACCAACGGAAGTTGTAATAATATTTTATCATGCCCTCCCTGTCATCGGTCATGCTTCGATTGAAAAAATTCCAATGCCCCGTTGCGGTATAATTGGGGTTGAAGTCGGGGTCAGTTTCGAGTATTCGGCGTGCCACCGAGCATGCCGCCTTGGTGTGCGCTTTTTCCATCGGTGTTTTCGCAAGTGCCTCTGCTCTCTCCATAGCGTGGTATACATCGCTGATTTTTTGATTTCCGTCAACCATCTGCCAGTAGTCGTTTCTTATCTGCTGTATCATGTCAAACCACAGGTTTTCGTCGTATTTAAGCCTCTCTATGGAATGTACCTGCCACATGGTGACTGTCCGGTCATCGGCATAGCAGATCGTTACCTTGCAATCCTGCTTCACTGTTTCGGGATCATAGTCGGCAGTATACTCCCACTCGTTTCCCTTTGCGCAAGGGATAAGCCCGTTTCCGCCGCTGACTTTATAGGACTTGAGGGTGCGGGTCTCGGTGATACCGTCGCAAAGCCTCTCCTGCTTTACGATACCGACGCCGTTTTTGTAGTAGGTGTTGTAGACCTCGTTGTCCTTGGCAGCAACCCAAAGCTGACAGCCCTCGAATTTCCCACAGGAAGTCTCAACTGTTTCATTGTCTGCCGCAAAGGTCAGTGTCGTACCGTCCGAGCCTGTATATGTTTCACCTATATTTAAGTTATCGACCGTGAATTTCCCGTCACAGCAGGTTGCGTTTCTGAAGATATAGTCAATTCGGAGATCGGCGGAGTAGATATCTCCTTTGTTATCCCATGCAGTGTCCCATCGGCAGAGCTTTCCGTCAAGTATGCGGTATTCGGTTCCAACTGCCGACAACACGTAGTGACGCACATTGACATCTTTGAAGTGACTTGCATAGCGCTGCTGAAGCTCCGTTGAGGCATGAGCACAGGCGTAGTGGAGGTCGGACCTGCTTGCGGTCGACAGCACTTTTTCATAAGCCTCGAAGCCCTTTTCAGGCTCGTTGTTGTCAAAATACGTTCTGCCCAGCCAATACCATTCATGCGCCAAGGACTTAGGAAAGCCGCCTTTTTCAAGACGAGG
>JAFLUH010000161.1 GCA_022508895.1 Oscillospiraceae bacterium | reverse complement strand
TACTGATCTTGGGTGGAGCCGCCCTGATCACCGCTGCATTGTTTTTTATCGCAGGCCCCTTCCTGTCCTCGAAGATAATCAGCAAATCCAACGATCTCCTGCGGGCGAACCTTGCCTGCAACATAATTTTTCCGCAGGGCTGCTGATAGCGGGGATATGGGGCGGAATAACCGCCTCGGTCGTGGCGGTGCTGTGCATAGGCGTTGCCGACAGCTTCGGCTTCCTTCCGAGTTTTTCTACAGACTGACGCACATAGCTGTTATACGGCTATGTGCGTATCTTTTATCCGAAAAATTTTCACATATCCACGCCCGCAAATCCCCTACTGATATCCTCGATAATATCCTCAATATTTTCAAGCCCCACTGAAAATCTTATCAGTCCGCCGTCGATGCCCGCCGCCGCAAGCTGTTCGTCTGTAAGCTGGCGGTGCGTAGCCGACGCAGGGTGCAGCACGCAGGTCCTTATATCCGCAACGTGGACCTCATTTGAGGCGAGCTTCAGGCTGTCCATAAACTTCACCGCATTGTCCCGTCCTCCCTTTATTGAAAAGGAGATAACGCCGCTGCTGCCCTTGGGAAGATATTTTTCAGCCAAGGCGTGGTATTTGCTGCTTTTCAGCGAGGGATAGGACACGGAGCTTACCAATGGGCTTTGCTCTATAAATTCAGCCGCTTTTAAGGCGTTTTCGCAGTACCTGTCCATTCTCACCGCCAATGTCTCCAGCCCTAAATTCAGCAAAAACGAGGAGTTCGCCGCAGGATAGCAGCCGAAATCTCTCATAAGCTGCATTCTTGCCTTGACGATATAGGGTGCGAAGGAATATTTTTCGGTGTAGACAATGCCGTGATAGCTTTCGTCAGGCTCGGTCATGCAGGGGAACCTGCCGTTTGTCCAGTCGAATTTCCCGCTGTCCACGATGACCCCGCCCACCTGAACGGCGTGTCCGTCCATGTACTTCGAGGTGGAGTGTATCACTATGTCCGCGCCCCACTCGATAGGTCTGCAAAGGTAAGGGGTCGCAAAGGTGTTGTCCACGATAAGGGGAACGCCGTTTTTGTGAGCGACCCTTGCCCACTTTTCTATATCCAGAACAGTCAGAGCGGGGTTTGCGATGGTTTCCCCGAAAAACGCCTTGGTATTGGGCTTGAAGGCGTCGTTCAGCTCCTCCTCGTCAGCGTCAACGTCCACAAAAATGCACTCTATGCCCATTCTGGCAAAGGTGACTGCAAAAAGATTTATGGTGCCGCCGTAAATCGAGGAGGAGGCGATAAAGCTGTCCCCTGCCTGACAGATATTCAGGATAGCGCACAGCGAAGCCGCCTGCCCGCTGGAGGTACACATCGCCGCAGCTCCTCCCTCCAGAGCGGCTATTTTCTTTTCCACTGCGTCGGTGGTTGGGTTCTCAAACCGTGAATAAATAAGGCTTTTCGTAGGGTCGTCAAACACCGCCGCAACATCGTCGGTGGAATCGTAAACGTAGGTGGTGCTTTGCACTATGGGAACTACTCTGGGCTCTCCGTTTTTTGGTGTATAGCCTTCATGGAGGCACTGGGTCTCGATCTTCATTTTTATCTGCCTTTCTTTTTTATTTGCATAAGCCTCAATTATAATAGCACGGTTTTGCTTATCTTGCAAGTGATTTGTGCAAACAAATCGGGCATGGTCTGTTTTTAGTGAAAGTGATGGAACTGACGGCATAGAAAAATAAAGGATCGCCGAAACAAAAGGAGCAGTACAAAAACAGATAGCATTTATGCTCTGCTCCCTCCTGCAAAAAAAGTCGAAAAAAGTCTTGGCTTTTTTGCGCATATATGATATAATAAACTCAAACAAAGGTAAAGAGGAAGAATTTATTTTAACGTTTGAGTTTATTGTATCGGTAAAGAGGAATCGCATTCCGCTTCGCTCCATGCTCTTTTTATGATATAATAACATTAAATTGAAGTAAAGAGGAAGAATTTATTTCAATATTTA
>JAFLUH010000160.1 GCA_022508895.1 Oscillospiraceae bacterium | reverse complement strand
GGGTGGGTTTCCCGCCAAGCTGACGGTATAGTTTTGCTATACCGTTTCAGTCTATTGAAAAACATTTCATATATGACAGGAAAGCTCGCACAGCGGACTTTCCGTTTTTTTCATTAAGCCCGGCGCAGACTGTGACCAAGTGAAGTCTCCGCCGAGCCCGACCTCCGCACATAAGCGAAAGCCGTCTGAGAGGAATATATATGTAAAATGCCAAGGCATAAGCTTTTTTCTTCTGATTACATCATACCACAAAAAATCAAAAAAGCAATTACAAAACGGTTACAATTCGTTTACAATTTGGTAACAAACGGTTACGATTCGGTAACAAAAAAATCACGTTGATTTTTTTGCCGACCTGCTGTATAATTACATTATCAACTATAAGGAGTACCGAATGGACTGCATAAAAATAACCGAAAACGACGAATTGCTGATAGCTGACCTGTCCCGTCTTGCCTCCGCAATATGGAAGGAGCACTACGACCCCATAATCGGCGCAGAGCAAAACGACTACATGATAGAAAAATTCCTCTCCCCCTCCGCCATAAAGGAGCAGCTCAGCGATAATGTAAGCTACTTTCTTATCCGCACCGACGAGACCGAAAAAGCGGGCTTCATCGCCTTCTACCCCAGAGGCACCGAGCTGTACCTGAGCAAATTCTACCTGCACGGCTCCCAAAGAGGACGGGGAACGGGAAGACAGATGATGGACTATGTGATAGCCAAGGCAAAAGAGGCGGGAGCCGCTTCCGTAACTCTGAACGTCAACAAGCACAACGCCCTTGCCGTAACCGTCTACGAAAAGCTGGGCTTTCGCAGGATACGGGAGGAAAAGATAGACATCGGCAGCGGCTGGTACATGGACGATTACGTCTATGAATACAGATTATAAAAAAGGAGACCCCCATGATATACGCAAACTTCAAAGACAAAAAGCTTTCGCTTCTCGGCTTCGGCACAATGCGCCTGCCTCTTTTGCAGGACGGCAGCCGCAGGGTAGACGAGGAGCAGGTGTTCCGAATGGTGAGATACGCCGCCGACCACGGCGTGAACTATTACGACACCGCCTACCCCTATCACAATTGCACCTCCGAGCTGATAGTGGGGAAAGCCCTGAAGCAGCTCCCCCGTGAAAGCTATTACTTAGCCGACAAATACCCAGGTCACCAGATAGCCGAGACCTACGACCCCGCCGCCACCTTTGAGGAGCAGCTGAAAAAATGCGGCGTTGACTATTTTGACTTCTACCTGCTCCACAACGTCTACGAAAGCTCTCTCCCCGTCTACACCGACCCCAAGTGGGGCATAATCGACTATTTTATCGAGCAGAAGCGTCTCGGCAGGATAAAGCACTTAGGCTTTTCCACCCACGCCATGCTTGACACTCTCACCGCCTTTCTTGACGAATACGGCGATATAATGGAATTCTGCCAGATACAGCTCAACTATCTTGACTGGACACTGCAAAACGCAAAAGCCAAATACGACCTGCTCACTGCACGGGGTATCCCCGTCTGGGTAATGGAGCCGGTACGGGGCGGCAAGCTGGTAAGCCTTGACGAAGCGGCAAATGCAAAGCTGAAAGCTCTCCGCCCCAACGAATCCACAGCTTCATGGTCATTCCGCTGGCTGCAAGCCCTCCCGAACGTAAAAATGATACTCAGCGGTATGTCAAGCATGGAGCAGATGGAGGACAACATACATACCTTTGAAACGGAAAAACCTTTGACGGAGCAGGAGACCGAGATACTCCTCGAAACGGCGGAGGGAATGAAAAACAACGTCCCCTGCACCGCCTGCCGCTACTGCACTGACGGCTGCCCCCAAACCCTTGACATACCCAAGCTGCTGTCCCTGTACAACGATATGCGCTTTTCCCCCGGCAGCATGAACGTGAGAATGACCGTAGACAGTCTTGCAGAAAGCAAAAGACCTTCAGCCTGCATTTCCTGCGGCACCTGTACAAGGATATGCCCGCAAAAAATAGACATTCCCGCTGCAATGAAGGATTTTACCGAA
>JAFLUH010000016.1:22831-34102 GCA_022508895.1 Oscillospiraceae bacterium | reverse complement strand
TATACCAATTCTCCGCTAAATCATTGATTTAGCGGAGAATTGCACCCGAAACACTGATCTTCGTCTAACCGCAAAACCTATCAATATTTTAGACGAAGATTAGTATTAGTGCTCCGTTTACGGACAAAAAGCAGCCGAGACCATATAACGCTGCCACAGGTCTCGGCTGCCCGTCATTTTACACGTTTCCCTTTATCTCATAAGCAAACTTTTTCAGCTGATTATCGTCGCACTTCAGCACGTTATCGCACAGTGCTGCAGCGGCAGGCTTATTGCTCAGCACGGTATACAGGCTTGCCAGAGTCAGCTCCAGACTGTGAATGGAGTGCTCGTCGGGAACCTCGCCCTTTTCCAGCGCCTTTGCAAGGTACTCGGAGGCTTTCCTTGCGGCATAGAACCACATTCCCTTGTCGTCGCTGTCCTCGAACAGCCAGTACAGATTAAGCCACAGTCTGCCGATAAGCAGGTTGTTTTCGGGATCAACTGTTCGGTTGATATGTATGGCACGAATGTAGCGCAAAAACAGCAGGTCAAACGGCGATTCCAGATCGGCGTGCTCCTTCATCACCGCCTCATGCTTTTCCGTCAGCACACGCTGTATCAGATCCTTTTTAAAGGGATTCATAACGAAAAAGCTGAGATAGTGGTTGCTGTAATGGCAGTAGGGGCATACCCACACGTCGTACCACAGCGGCTCGCACTCCTTGTATATGACTCTGCCGTCGCTGCGGTGCTTTCTCAGGGTCATCGACTTTCTCTTCAGGTTCAGAACGATGACGTTTTTGCCGCAGATGGGGCAGGGAGCGGTGATGGACTCGGTGTAGCTGAGGTCATGGAACGGCTCCTCCACCTCATGGCTGTAGCAGTATTCGGAGGGCACCTCAAAATCGGGTATTTCCCCGTCCTGCAGAAGGCTTTCGTTCTTGTAAAGAGCGTCGTTCAGCTTTCTTATCCTGCCGCTCATGTTCTCCAGTATCCTGATGGCGATATCGGGGCAGGAGGAAACGAGGCGTTCCAGATTATCCTTGCCTATCGCAACGCAGATAACGTCGTCCAGCGCAATGCAGGAGGCGCTTCTGGGCAGGCTGTCAAAGACTGCCATTTCTCCGAAAAGATCTCCCGCAGAGATACGGGCGACCTCCGTCTGTACGCCGATGGCATTGCTGACGTATACTCCCACGGTGCCCTTGAGCACTATGTACATTTCTTCGCCCAGCTGTCCCTCATAGCAGATGTATTCCTGCGCCTTGAAGGAGCGGGCGACGCTTATCGCCATAAGCTTTTTTACGGTCTCGTCCTGGATCATTGTTATTTTTTCCTTTCCGTTTTTTATTTGCTGCTCATTTTTTTATAAATCCGTCGGCTGTCAGCTTTTCCAGCGATAAACGCTGATTTTCGGGGGAAGCGGTCTCCACAAGTATGCTTGCCCCCTCCATATACTCATTGTAAAGTCGATAAAACTCGTTCCAGTCTATCTTCCCCTTGCCTACCGCCCAATGCAGGTCGCCTGTAAGGTCGTTATCGTTTATGTGCAGATGGCGGACATATTTCCCCAGCTTCCTCGCCCATTCCTCATGGGGGACGGGGGTGAGGGCGGCGTGGGCGTAGTCAAGGCAGACGCCGAAATTGCCGTATCTGCACAGTCTCTCCGCCAGCTCCGCCATAACGTCGGGAGACTTATCGAACATATTCTCGAAATAAACGTTCATGCTCGGGTACTCGGTGAGTATCCCGCTCCAGTATTTTTCGTTGTCGTCCAGCCAGCCGTCTATATAGCTTCTCCAAGTGAAAAAGGGGTCGTAGTTGGTGTGGAACACCACGGCTTTTGCTCCGATATTTCGGGCGATCTCGATGCTCTGCCTTACCCGCAGGTCGGACACCTCCCGTATCCTCCTGTCCACGCTGAAAACCATCACGTCGTAAAACGCCCCGTGGAGCGTGCAGAGCTGACGGCGGGGAAGCGGCAGCTGCCTGTATTCCTCGGTTATTTTTCCGCAAAGCCCGCTGTCGTCCAGCACGTTCGGGTCGAAGAAATCGTTGTATTCAAAGCCTGCGCCGTATTCTTCGGCAATGGCAAGGCTCTGCTTTATATCCTTACGGTCAGGGATTATAAGAAGCTGCTTCATTCCTGCTCCTCCCTTTTGTCAAGCCCTTTTACGGAATATACGAACACGCCCTTGGACTTGCCCTTCAGCGGTATCTCGCCCACTTCCTCCACGGTTATCCTGTCCTTTATCCTTTCGTAAACGCTGTCGCTTATATACACCGTTCCCGCAGGAGCGTTGGCTTCAAGCCTTGCGGCGGTATTTACCGTGTCGCCTATGGCGGTGTAGTCCATGCGGAAGTCGCTGCCGATATTGCCCACGACGGCAGGCCCGCAGTTCACGCCTACCCCGAAGCCCACCTTTTTGCCGTACTGCCCGACAAATTCCTTTTCTATTGTCTCTGCGCCCTGCGCAATATCCCAGGCGGTCGCCACCGCCTTGTAAACGTAATCCTCGGTGTCAAATGGTGCGTTGAACACCGCCATGGCAGCGTCGCCGATAAACTTGTCAAGGGTGCCGCCGTGCCTGAAAATGCAGCTTGCGGTGTGCTTCAGATAGGAGTTGAGGATATTCACCACCTGCTCCGGCTCAAGGCTCTCTGACAGCGGCGTAAAGCCCCTTATATCCACGAAAAGCACCGCAATGTCACGGTTCTCCCCGCCCAGCTTCAGCTCGTAGTTACCGCTTTTGGCTATCTCGCTTACCACCTGCGGAGCTACATATTTTTTGAATGCGTTCTCTATCTGCCGTTTCGCACGGTTGGCGGTGTAGTAGTGGGCGGCGGTGTGATAAACGCCTACGCAGACCGCCCCGACGGGAAGCACGGTAATGTTCCCCGAAAAGCCGCCCGTATTGAAGCTCATGTACCCTGCCGCAAAAGACAAAGCCGCAATTGCAAGGCAGATGACGATAGCCTTCGCCACCGACAGCCTGCCGCACAGAAAGCACGCCAGCCCCACGATAATTGCCGCTGCAAGAGCGGACAGCCACGGGGGCACAAAGGTTATGTACTTTTCCTCCAGCAGCGCCTCTATAACGTTGGCGTGTATCTCAACGCCGTACATCTGGGTGCTGCGGTCAACAGGCACATAGTAGGCGTCCATCATTCCCGCAGCATACGCTCCCACCAGCACTATGCAGTCGTCAAACGCCTCCGCAGGGACGTTTCCGTTTATCACATCGCTGAAGGACACATTCTCATAGTCGCCTATCCCGCCGCTGTACCTGAAGGTTATCACTGACCTTTCCGGCAGCAGGGACTGCCGCCCCTCGGCTTCGCAGTACATTCTGTATATCTCGGAATCGAAGCTGTATTCCCTGCCGCTGTCAGCGGTACTGTCAAGAGGGAAGTACAGCATGGAGCTTCTTATAACGCCGTCGTCTGCGTCCTGCAATGCATTGGCAAAGCCGTGCCTTGTGGCATTGTACAGCTCGGGATAGGGGTTCACCGTTTCCTGCACCGCAAGGCTGCTCACGATAAGATTGCCCTGCTCGTCGGTGACGGCTTCTCTTTCAAAAACGTAGCTGAAAGCGCACAGCACGTTGCCCTGCTCCTCACAGACCTGCGCAAAATGTCTGTCCGCCTCATTGCCGTATTCGCTGCTGAAAAGTATATCAAAGCCGATAACTGCTGGCTTGACGTTCTCCGAAACGCACAGCGTCTCCACCAGCCTTGCGTACATATCCCTGTCCCAGCTCTCGTATGCGCCCAGCTCGCTTATTGAACGCTCGTCTATTTTGATTATCCTTATCTTTTCGGATACTCCGACGGGATTATGGTAGAAAAAATCCTCTATGCTCTTGTCGATAATGTCAGTCATGCCGGAAAGCACTGCACCGAAGGTCAGCAGAGCGAATAATAGAGAGACGGCGATCTTTTTCACGGAGAAACTTTCCTTTCCGGCTCACAGCCGGCGATTTGCAGCGTAAGCACATTATATATAAGTCAGTGTACCATAAATCGGGAAGAAAGTCAACTTTTTTGCCGTATGCTCATGTTTTGGGGAATAAGGGCGCAAAAGATGATTTTATGTTGACATATAAGCTGAAATATAGTAAAATAAAATGGAATAGCCGTGCAAATCGGCGGACTTGAAAGGTGTAACGGTATAATGAAAGAATTTCTGGCGTCTGCAAAAGGAAAAATAATTATCGCAGCTTCAGCGGCAGTTGTTGCGGCTGTTGCAGTATGCGTGTTTCTTTTTGCAGGCTCCGACTCCGGATACAGGAATATAAGCATAACCGAGGTCTACGGCAGTGTGACGGCGGAAAACGGCGGGAAAACCTACGAGGCGTACAAGAATATGCGCCTTGCGGGCGGCTATGTCCTTACCACCGACAGCGACAGCTATTCCCGCATGGTATTGGACGACGACAAATACATGAAGCTGGAACAGCTCAGCCGTGCGCTTTTTGAGGACCTTGGGAGCAGTAAGCAGCGCAGGACCTCTATCCGTCTTGAAAACGGCGCGCTTACCACCGAGATAGTCTCCCCCCTCAGCGAGGACGAGGATTTTATAGTAAACACGCCCAACGCCGTTCTGGCGGTAAGAGGAACTTTTTTCAGGGTGGAGGTGCGGTTTGACGAAGACGGCGTTGCATACACCGACGTCTATACATACGGCGGGAAGGTGGTCTGCAAAAGAGTCCTGCCTGACGGGGCCGTGCTTGACGAGGAAGTGGCAATAAGCGCAGGATACAAGGCGCGCATCAAAATGGACGATGTAATCACCGTATATGTGGAGGAGCTTGCCGAGGAAAGCGAGGACAACGTCGATCCCATCGACGTCAATGACATTTCCGACGGCATACTTGTGGATATTTACAACGCCTCGCTCAACGGTCACGAAATGTTTCTGACCACAGCGGAGCTCTGGCACGAGATCAAGGACAGAAACATCGACCTCGGCCGGTATCGCTCCGTTTATGACGGCGGCGATATCCCTCCTTATGACGGCGAGGAGATAAATACCGGCGAGGCTGTCGGTCCCGACGGCGACATAACGGAAGAGACCCCTCCCGACCCGCCCGAGGAAGCCGACCCCGACGGTGACGGAGAAGACGAACCGCCCGCCGAAAACGAACAGGGTCAGAACGGCGGGAACGGCACCGACGGCAGTGAGCCTGCGGTCGGTCAGGGCGGCGAAAACCCCGAAGATGACGACCCGACAGAGGACGACCCGGAAGAAAATACGGACAACGGCAAAGACGAGAATAACGAAGATAACGAAAACGGCGAAAACGATCCGGAGGACGATCCCGGCGAGAGCGGTTCGGGAAGCGGTTCCGACAGCAACTCAGGAAGCGGTTCCGGCAGCAACTCAGGAAGCGGTTCCGGCAGCGACGACACGGATGAAGCTGATCCGGAAGCCGTGCTTTACCTTGACAACGGCAGCATCATCATCACCTCCACAGGATACAGTCAGGACGGCGGAGCGGAGATACCGCACACGGGAGATTACACCATCGCTCAGCAAAGCACAAGCGCAGTCACCGCTTCCATCACCGTTCAAAGCGGTACTCATAATATTACCCTTGACGGAGTGAACATCACCGAAAGTGCTGACGTCCTGAAGGTATCCTCAGGTGCGTCCGTGACCCTGAAAGGTACAGGCACTATAGCGGCAGCTTCCGGCAATGGCGTTGACAACGGCGGCTCACTGACCGTAAGCAGCGGATCATACATAATTTCAAGCAGCTCAGGCTATGCACTGAGCAACAGCGGCACGTTCAGAATGAGCGGCGGCAGCTTTGAGGCTTCAGGTTCAGGCAGCGATATCGGCGGCAGCGGTTCATTTGTGGTAACAGGCGGCTCACTGAAAGCGACAAGCGTCGGTGCGGGAGCTGCGTTCACCAATGCACACGGCGATCCGCTGGTATGTGAGACATTCACCTCGCTGCCTTCCTCTGCTGCACTTACATTCAGGGATTATGACGGAACATCCTACACTTATGCGCTGACAGCGGCAGATGTGTCAAGTGACGGCAAATATTATGTGTGGAAACCGGCTTTTGACGGAACTATCAAGCTGGATGACGGCAGTGTTACGATTACAAGCACCGGATTTACCCAGAACGGAAAGACAATAAACTACACAGGGCCTTTAACTATCACACAGGACAGCACCTCGGCGCTGAGCAATTCTATAACTGTTTCCAGCGGAACCCACGATATTACCCTTGACGGTGTGAATATTTCCGCTGCCTTCACTATATCAAGCGGTGCAACGGTCAACCTGTACGGAGGCTCCGCAACAAATACGATAGCCACCGAAACCTCCGGTACCCGTGGAATTGGCATTTCCGGTACCCTTACCGTAAACAGCGGAAGCTTTGATGTTTCTTCCTCTTTAAGCGTTGGAGTGCATATCTACAACGGCGCTACGTTCATTATGAAGGGCGGAACACTCAGCGCTTCGTGTACAGCACCCTCCAGCGGAACCAACGGAATCAGTATTAACGGTTCCGGTACTCTTACCGTGGAAGGCGGAGAGCTGAACGTTTCCAGCACATCTGAGCGTGGAATTTACAGCTCAGGCACTATAAATATCAATGGCGGAACGCTTAATGCGACAGGTGCAAATTGCGGATTGTACCTTTCCAATTCTGCGTTGAATGTCACTGCCGGAACACTGGACGTTTCCTCGCCTGCGACCTATCCCATCCAAAATTCCACCGCAACGGTGACCATAAGCGGCGGAACGGTCAGAAGCACAAGCTCAAACAGCGGCGGATACGGCTACTACAGCACTTATTCCGGCACGACTCTGATCAGCGGAGGAGATATCACCTTTACCGGTGTGTACGGGATTGGTCTCAGAAACGGCAGTACATTTACGGTAAGCGGAGGCAGGCTGAAAGCCACCGGCACCAGACAAGGCGTATATTACTATCTGGCTACCAGCGAGCCTGTCTCGGTATTCAGGGTAGAGGGAGGAAGTCTGGAGGTTTCCGGCGGAACATATGATGCCGGCTCAAGCAACAGCACCTCCATTGACGACATCTTCATTGTATCAGGCGGCTCACTTAAACTTGACCACAACACCGTATACGGCACGATAACCAACACATCCGGCACTCTATTGGAGTGCTTCACCCTGACAAGCTATCCCGGCAATATAACCGCCGCAGGCTACACATATTATCTTAAGGCGGAAGACAAGGCAGCCGACGGAAATTATTATGTATGGCTCCCCGCAGGAACGACAATACCGTAAAACACATAAACCATAATTCGGGGCAGGGAAAAGCACAAATTTTTCCCTGCCTCTTGTATGTTACGGAAAAATATGGTACAATACAAATAACTGAAATCCCGATTTTTAAAAGGAGGCGGCTATGGAGTTGAAGAAACTGGTCGCAGCGGTGACTGCTGCTGCGGTGGCACTGACGTCGGGGTCTGCTGCGGTGCTTTTCGGAGCAGCGGCGGCAGCGGCGGCTGAGGAAAAAAACGGGAAGATCGTCGAGATAAGCTCGTTGAACGATCTGAAGGCGTTCAGAGATGACGTGAACGGCGGGAACGACTATGAGGGAGTTACCGTTTTGCTTACGCAGGATATCGTTCTGAGCGGCGAGGCATGGGAGCCTATAGGTATGGAGGAATGCTCCTTCTCCGGCGTGTTTGACGGCGGAAACCATGAAATAAGCGCACTTAACGTGACCGCAGACAAGAAGAACGGGGAGAGCATAGCGGTTTACGGATTTTTCGGTACGGTATCCGGCACGGTCAGAAATCTCAAGGTCAGCGGTGAAATAACCGTCACCGAACAGGCTGATGAGAGCTTTGCCGCAGTCGGCGGCATAGCAGGGCGTCTTGCGGACGGCAAGATAGAAAATTGCAGCAGCAGCTGTACCGTTTCGGGCTCAGGGAGCGGTCTCTCTTTAGGCGGGATCGTGGGACTCAGCCTTGGTACCGTATCCCGATGCCACAACTCCGGCAGCATAAGTATCAGCATTACCGGAGAAGGCGCCACTATCGGAGGCATTGCAGGCAGTGCCGGCAAAATAGACAACTGCCTTAATACCGGCGGTATAACCCTCACAAGGAGCGAGGACGATGCGTATGTCTCTGCCGGCGGTATCGCAGGTAAGGCAAGCTCTGAGGATTTTGGCGAATATTCCGTTTCCGAAGATGAACTGATTGCAAATTGCTTAAACGAAGGAAAAGTCACCTGCGAGGGAACTCCCGACGTTGATCTCTGTATAGGCAGCATTGCGGGATCCATCGAAAAAGCAGACCCGGATAAGGCGGTGATCGGCTGCTATTACGTTGAAGGCACTGCCGAAAAGGCTGTCGGCAATATTCTCGAGCATGAAGAAGACCCGACAGGCGCACAGTCTGTACAAGAGGGTGATCTTGCGGCTCAAGACACATTCAGAGGCTGGGATTTTTCCGGAATATGGAATATATCCGGCGACAGACCCGTACTGCGTGCGGCTGAATCGGCTCACTCCCACGGCAGCGTTTCTTTTTCGCCGTGGGTATCCAAAAACAGCCTTCCCGACACTTCGGGCGACTGGTACCTGACGGAAGACGTGACCCTCAGCGAATGGAGCATAAGCAGCAGCAATAAAATAAGCCTTTGCCTAAACGGACACACGATAACTTTTGAGGGCAATACCGGCATAACGGTAGACAGCGGCGCAGCACTGAGCATTTGCGACTACAGCTTTACAAAAAGCGGAGCCATAAACAGCACGCATGACTTTGCAATATCCAACAGCGGCACCCTCAACCTTTACGGTGGAACAGTCAGCGGCAAAGTCTACGGCATACAAAACGGCAGCGGCACCCTTAACCTCTCCGGCGCTCCCGTGATAACGGGTGAAAATGCGGATATATATCTGGGCGCCGGCGCTTACATAAGCATAACCGGCGAGCTTACTGACGAAAAGCCTTACAGAATTAAAATGAATGAGCCGGGCGTGTTCACCAACAGCGAATATACGCAGTATAACGATCCCGACAGGTTCGTATCGGCAGACGGCGACTACACCGTCAAAAAGAATGGCGGCGGTCAGCTTGAGCTTGTAAAGTCTGAACAGGAACCCGAGCCCAAGGAAGTCACCGTTACCTTCCACTATCAGGACGCTGACGGCGGCGATACCACCCCGTCGAAAACCGTAAAAGTCGGCGAGGAATACGGCGTTCTGCCCACGCCTACCAGAACAGGCTACACCTTTGCAGGCTGGTACACCGAAGCGGAGAACGGGAAACGCATAGAAAACGGCACAACGGTTGAAATTGACACCGACCACGACCTCTACGCTCACTGGACCAAGAATTCCGATACCGACGATCCCGACCCTGAAAAGAAAGTCACCGTTACCTTCGACTATCAGGGAGCTGACGGCGGCAATACCACCCCGACGAAAACCGTAAATGTCGGCGGCAAATACGGCGTTCTGCCCGTGCCCATCAGAGCAGGCTATACCTTTGCAGGCTGGTTCACCGCAGCAGAGGACGGCACACAGGTGTTCGACTACACGGAAGTGACTGACGGCACCGACCATACCCTCTACGCTCACTGGACAAAAAATGCCGAGCCTGAGCCTGAAAACACCGTCACCGTCACCCTTCACTACCAATACCCCGAGGGCGAGGACACAACCGAGAAAATAACGGTAAAGGCGGGCGGCAAATACGGCAGCCTGCCCAAGCCTTCAAAGACAGGCTATATCTTTGAGGGCTGGTACACCGAAGCAGAGGACGGCACACAGGTATCCGACAACACGGAAGTGACCGTTGACTCCGACCACGCCCTCTACGCTCACTGGAAAAAGTGCGAGGATCACGATATAGTACACGTCGAAGCGGCAAAGCCCACCTGCACCGAGAACGGCTGGGAAGAACACGAATACTGTTCAAAGTGCGGAACGGTGACCCTTGAGGGAAAGACTATCCCCGCCCTCGGTCACGATTGGAATGACCGCTGGGAGCTTACCGCTTATCCCACACTGACGGCGGAGGGCAGAGCGGAACGCGTCTGCCTCAGGGATCTTTCTCACGTCGATCATAAGAACGTTCCCGTACTGACCGATGAAGACGTCTGGATACTGGTGGAGGACTATGCCCCGACCTGCCGCATCGACGGCGGAAGGAGATACTTCTCCTACGAATACGGCACGGTGGATATAATACTGCCTAAGCTGGCGCACAAGTGGGACGGCGGCACGGTCACCGTTCAGCCTACCCAGACCTCAGTCGGCAAGGTCGTATACACCTGCACGGTCTGCGGCAGTACAAGGACCGATGATATCCCCGCCCTTGGCGGACCCGCTCCCAAGCCTCCCGCCACCACCACGCCCGGCAGCAGCATCGTAAGCTCCGACAGCGGGAAAAACGCTCCCGACATAAAGCTCGACAGCGCTTCGTCAAGCCGTCTGGAGGACGAGGTATTGGCACGCCACCTGACTGATGCGGAAAAAGAGGCTATAGAAAACGGCGCAGAGCTTACGATAGTTCTTTCCGTCGAGGACGCAGGCAAAGTCGTTTCCGCCGCGGAAAAGTCCTCCGCAGAAAAGGCGGCGGCATCGTCAAGCTATACCGTGGGACAGTATCTCAACATTGATATACTGAAGCTTATCGACGGACGGCAAACGGGAAAGGTGACCCTGCTGAGCGCTCCCGTAAGCATAACCATCGACGTGCCTGAGGAGCTCAGGAGCAGCGGCAGAAAATTTGCCATAGTGCGTATCCATGACGGCAAAGCAACGCTGCTGAAGGATAACGATTCCGACCCCGGCACCATCACGATAAGCACCGACAAATTCTCCATCTACGCAATAGTTTATCAGGACACGTCCGACGTGCAGACGCCCTCCGGCGGCAATACGCAGACTCCCGGCGCCTCCGGTGAAGAAAACCCGAATACGGGCGTTCGCCCCGCTACCGAGCTGGCAGTCCTCGCCATTGCTTTTGGCGGCACTGCGGCACTGTTGGCGGTCACTAAGCTGACAAGGAAGAAAAAGTAAACAGCAGCGGAGCTTTTTGCCGAAGACGAAAGAAAATTTAAAATGCCGAGTACTGATCCAGCACTCGGCATTTTGATTTTTTGTGCAGCGGGTAGGAAAATCGGGGGGAAATATTGCAAATGCTTTTTAATCGGCGGAGGCTGCGGGAGGCGGCGCTCCGAATGTGATCCTGTCGGCGGAGGACGCAGGAGACAGCGTTCCTGCCTCGGACAACCAGGCTGCCGAGGAGGTACTGGCTGACACGGATCACACT
>JAFLUH010000016.1:18438-22731 GCA_022508895.1 Oscillospiraceae bacterium | reverse complement strand
CGCATTATTTACAGCCTCTGTCACGATCCTTGCCATGTATTCAAGCATATTGTCTGTCATACCGGGATACACACCGATCCAGAAGGTGTTTTCCGCGATATAGTCCGTGTTTGACAGATCTCCGACAATGCGATAAGCATCCGTGCCTCTGATCTCGTCAAAGCATGGCTGTCGAATCAGGTTGCCGCTGAAGAGCAGACGGGTCTGTATATTTTTTCCCTCTATATACCGTATAAGCTTGTTTCTGTTCAGTCCGCTTTCCGAGCGCACTGTCAGAGGGAAACCGAACCAAGACGGCTTGCTGTGCTCTGCGGCTTCCGGCAGAATAAGCCTGTCCGCCGCCGGCTGAAGGAGCTTATGTAAATATTCCCAATTGTAACGCCTGCGCTCGATAAATTCCGGCAGCTTTTTAAGCTGTTCACAGCCTATAGCAGCCTGCAGCTCCGTGACCTTCAGATTGTAGCCCAAACGGCTGTACACATACTTATGATCATATCCTGCGGGTAATTGTCCAAACTGTCCATCAAACCGATGTCCGCACAGGTTATCATGTCCGGGTGGGCAAACGCAATCCCTGCCCCAATCCCGCAAGCTTTTTATGATGCGGTTCAGCACAGGATCGTTTGTATATACACATCCGCCCTCGCCCATAGTTATGTGATGGGGAGGATAGAAGCTGCTTGTTCCGATATCCCCCCATGTTCCGGTATACTTTGTGACCCCATCAATGGTGTATTCCGCACCAAGAGCATCGCAGTTATCTTCAATGAGCCACAGCTTATACTTATCGCAAAATCCTTTGACGGCAGCCAAGTCAAACGGATTGCCCAGAGTATGGGCGATAATCACGGCTTTTGTTTTTTCGCTGTATGCCGCCTCAAGCATATTCACGTCGATATCATATTGCGGAATTGTCACGTCTACAAAAACCGGGATCGCACCGCAGTCAATAATGGGGCTGACTGTCGTCGGAAATCCACAGGCTACAGTGATCACTTCGTCTCCGGGTTTCAGACGCCGCTCCTGTAATTCAGGTGCAGTGAGCGCTTTCACAGCCAGCAGATTGGCAGAAGAACCGCTGTTGACAAGATTTGCGTATTTAACACCCAACCACTCTGCAAAATCGTGCTCAAAGCGAGCTGCATACTTGCCGGCTCCAAGCCAAAACTCCAAAATTGCATCCGTTACAGTGCAAAGCTCTTTTTCATCAAAAACCGTTCCTGCGTACTGGATACGATCTCCGGGAACATAATCCGGCTTGACCATAAACTGTTTATAATACTCGGTAATGCTGTTCTTAATGGCATTTTTCGCTTCTTCTTTACTGCTCCATGACATAGAGGATCCTTCTTTCTTATTTTTAACAGACGAACATCTGTCACGTCAAAATCAATTCCTGCGATCTGCAAGCAAATTTATCGACGGCACACATAATCAGGCTGCCTTAAAACGAAAAAATTACACACGATTTACAAAACAAGGTATAAAACATTATAGCACAGTCATACTGCAAAAGCAAGCAAACCGCTTAAGATTTCGTATGGAGAGGAGCGTTGGATTTTTCGTATAATGGGTCAGGTCTGATTTGCTTTTTGAGGGTACTTGCATGACTTAAAAACCGTGTTATTATAATTATGATTTAAACAAACAATAAATCGGAATATAAGGGCATATAAGGCATGAAAAAAAGCGTCAGGAAGATGATCACCGGAGCGGTCATTGCATTGCTTCCGGTTGTTATATTGTTTGTGCCGGGCACATTGATATTTCATCTTATAAAAAGCAGCAAAGAAGCCGCACCGCTAAAAGAAAAGGGATATTACAACCCTGTCTCGGCAGGCGATTGTTGTTTGAATGTTGCAAAACTCGGCAATGAAAAGGGAGAGCATACGATCATAGCAATGGCGGGACTTTGCTCGTGAGATTTTCCCGTGCAGTGTTTGTCGACCGTGCAGGTCATGGCTTCAGTGATGATACGGAAAATGAAATGACGCCGGAATACATAGTGGAGGATTACCGCAAAGCCCAGAAAAATGCAGGCATAAAAGCGCCGTATATCCTTGTGCCACACTCTATCGGCGGAGCAAATTACCGTTTCAGAGGCAGGGCCGCCGGCAAATAAAGCAAGGACGCTTTTAACGTATCATCACAAACGACGTGCCAAAGCTCTGTATCCGTGCAAGCCGGTGACCTAAAACAAAAGAGGAAATAACCAGCAAAAGAACAAACCGTCAAACAGAGACAAACGGCTTTGACATGGAGCCTGAGCCGAACGACTGCGCCGCCGTCATTGCAGAATTTCTGAGCGAATTGCATACGCAGGACTAACAAAGATGATCACAAGACCCCCCTCGGACTCCGCATACACCGTCCACCCCGCCTCGTCAAGAAACGGTCTCGCCTGCTCGGTCATATCGTCATTATTTTTGAAAATGCAGAAATCGTAATCCTCAAGCCCGATCATACCGACGATATTCCCGCCGTCATCTTTTGCAAAGCACCCGCTGTCAAGCTCATACACTCTGTCACGGTAAGCGGCATGGGGCAGAAGAAAGGTGTTTGCCAGCACCGAAGCGTCCTTCGGAACGGACCTGATACGATCCTCGGCGCTTTGGTAGTAGTGTGCATATTCGTAATGCCGCACTACGGCAGACTGCTTTACCGATACCATCGACACAGTAGTGACCATTGCAGCTATCGCCGCCGACATGAGCAGCATATTCCGCATTTCCCTCGGCAGCTCCTCCACATTCCTCAAGGTCATATATATCAGCAGGCAAGCAGGTCCAAAGATATACTGAAATCCGATATTTGAGGCATACCCGTATCCGGCGCCGATAACAAGATTCATGATGACGTACGGTATCATCAGCAGGAATCGGTGCAGCTTTTTAGTCAGGAACGGCAGGAACAGCAGCGGCAGCATGGTCTGGATAAAGAACAGCAGCGTACCCTCCTGCACAAAAAGGCTGATAAAATATCCGGGGTCGGCAAGCACGTTCCGTATCACGCTCAAAATACCGCCGCCGCTGTCTGTCATAAGGTTTCCCAGCCGTGTCGCCGTCATGAACCCGCCGTCGCCGTAGCTTGTGAGCCAGCTCATGACTAAGCTGAAGTAGCACATGGACAACAACGCCGCAATGACACCGTGTATCCTTTTTTTACCCTTTTCCTCTGCGGCAAAGAACAGCGCGATACACAGCACATACAGCGGCGCGTCCTCTTTTACAATGCAGGTAAGCGCCGACATTATGTAAAACAGCGGTATCTTCCGCCGGTCTACGGCGTACAGCAGCCACATCAGTATAGTGGGCAGAAAGGCGTTTTCGTGGAATTGAAAGTAACACGGCATTACCAATCCGTCGTAAAACACATACACAAAGCAGATAGAGACAAGCGCAAAGCCCCTGAAGCCGTGCTTTTTTGCAAGCAGGAACAGCGGCACCACGCCTGCGGTAACAAAAATCGCCTGCGCCGCAAGCAGCGTTTCTCCCGTGGGAAACAGCGCATAGATAGGCAGGAACAGATAGAAGATATAGGAGCTGTGTACGTTGAAATGGGACATAAATTGGTCACGTTCGCAGGTGATGACTGCGTTGAAATGCTCCTTGAGGGAATTGAAGGTCTGCACAAAGATACCCATATCAAAGCAGGAGGTCCCGAAATTAAGATGAATGCAGATGGTTGTAATGGCGATGAAAAGCGCCATTGCCCCCGCCGCAGTAAATATTATTACGCCCGCAGAAATATTCGGTAACCGCTCAAAGGCGTGCCCGTCAAGTCTTCCCACAGCGTAAACCGAAAGGACTATCGTTACCGCCGCAGACGCCACGCCGAGATAGAAATTGCCGCTTCCCCATACGATAAAAAGCGAGAACAGCACCGAGCTGCAAATCAAAACGATTTGGTCGACTGCTCTGTACTTTTCGGATATACGGCGGCGCAGAACCGAAAGCAGCCAGAAAACGACAACCACCCACAGCAGCTTGACAGCTAAAGGAAATGCCGCAACAAAGTCTTTCCATTCGGTTATGGGGTCGATCTTCTGCACTCTTGCCGAGACAAGCTGATAGACCGATACTATGAAATATGCGCTGAAAAACCGTGAGAACAGGTCGTCGGGAATGCCGTATCTGCTCAGTAATGCTGCGGCTTTTTTCAGGCAGCCGTTTAAAACGGAAAATGTCAAGGATATTCACCACTTTTACATTAACTTTATCTCATACTAAACCAACCGCTGAGTTTTATCAATATCCTTTGCACATTTGGTCGAAAATCCGACATAATTGGTAA
>JAFLUH010000016.1:0-18338 GCA_022508895.1 Oscillospiraceae bacterium | reverse complement strand
AAAAAAGACCGCCTGAACGGTCTTTTAGTTTTTCTATTTTTGCCGCAGCACTATCACCCAGTCAAACAGCTTTTGTTCATCGTCATAATAATTTTCAGCCTGTCCGTTATACTTATTCACTATCCTTACAATGCTCTTTTGTCCGTATCCGTGCTTTTCTCTGTCTTTTTTATTGGTTATCAGCAAGCCCTCACTATCCTTTTGGGGCGGTTCCCCGCAGGAGTTCATGACCCTGACGATAGTCATTTTTTGTGTGGGTTTAAACTGAACATCAAGCTCGATAATTTTTTCCTCTGACTCCTTAGCCGCCTCAAACGCATTCGACAGAAGATTTCCGAACAGCGGCGATATGTCGATGTCGTCGATAAAGCTGACGCTTTGCTCACGAATATCGCAGAAAAGGCTTACGCCGTTTTCCTCGCAGTCCTTGGCGAGACGGTTGACGATGATATTGAGTATTCCGTTATCGCAGTATCTGACCTGCCTTTGCAGTCCCTTGTCGAAGCCCCATTCCCCGATATATTTCTGTATCTCGTCGTTCTTGCCCTCCGCCGCAAGATTGTTTATTATCTGCATGTGGTTTTTCACGTCGTGGACGAGTATCCTCTGCCTGTCGTACTGCTCCTGAAGCATTTTGTAGTACTCCGCGTCAAATTCGTCCTTTTGCTCTGCCAGCTTCACCGAGAGAGCCTCGCCGCCCACCGTTTCGATATTGCTGTAAACCGAGATGGCGTAGGCATTGGCAAACAGCAGGATACCGAGGCTCACCGAGATCAATACCTGCATTTCGTTTGATAAATGAACAAAAAAACAGATAAATACCACGGTGACCACCGCAAGCACGGAGGTGGCAGGTACGGCGAACAGCTTAGTCATATAGCGTTTCTCTGCCTTCTTACGGGGCTTGAGAAGCCTTACGTCAAGAAAGCAGAGAATAATGAACACCAGCCTGCTGACTATAAAAAGCGCCACCGATACGGGGGAGACGGCTGCGTCCATCGACGGTTCGGTCGTGGAGTAGACGACAAGTATCATACGGGTGGGATATTCAGGAAGTATCAGAAATACGGTCATCACCGCAGAACGGAACAGCGCAGTGCCGATATTGCAGGAATAGGACGTGTACAGTATCCCCGCATTGACGATAAGGAATACGATACCGTTTAGCGGCAGGCTGCCCCACACCATAGAAACGGCGAATATAAGGGAATACCTCACCGCAAAGGTGAGGAAAGTCCTGAGCCTGCTCTGCTTTGCCGTAAAAAGATGATTGGCGTATGTATTGACGGTCAGCGCCTCGGAAAGACACGCCATCGCCGTTACGATAAAATTGATGTATACATTCATTTCACAGACCTCACATAAAGCAGGTAAGCGTCCTTGAAGCTTTTGTACCTGCGGCGCGCCAGATATGCGTTCATTGAAAATGCGTCGCAGGTCAGCGTGATGGTGTCATTGCTGAAGAACGAGACATATTTCATGTTCACGATATAGCTGCGTGTGGTGGAATAAAAGCAGGGTATGTCCAAGGAATTTGCCCAGTAGTCTATGCCTTTTTTGCTCATTATCTGCTTATTGACGGTATAAATTTTTGTTTTTCTCGTATCCGATTCAAAGCAGACTATATCCTCGGCGTAAACTGTTTCGTGTCCCTCGTCCGTTTCTATGACTATGGGCTTTGAGTATGTATTTATCTGATAGATGGCCTCCTTCAGATTTCTGAAAAGCCTGTTCTTGTCCACGGGCTTGGACAGGTATCTGAAAACATGGAACTTCATTGCCTCGTCGAGATAGTCGGGAAATGAGGTGACGATGATTATTTTTATCCGAGGGTTGAGCTTTTTGAGCTGTTCGCCTGTGTGGATACCGTTCAGTCCGTCCATTTCCACGTCCAAAAAGGCGATGTCACCGACAACGCCTGTCTCCAGCAGCTCCTCGCCGCTGCGGCAGAGCACGCATTCGGGGTGAGGCTGGTTTATGCCGTCGAAGTATTCCAGAACCATTTTGTGCAGTTGTGCTGTGATCTCCATGTCGTCGTCGCAGATCAGAATACGCAAGGTCAGTGGCAGCTCCTTTTCTGGGTGATGGGTTTATTATATCATAAAGAGAGCACGCAGCGCAGCAGAGTGCGATTCCTCTATACGATAAAATAAACTCAAACATTAAAATAAATTCTTCCTCTTTATTTTGTTTGAGTTTATTATACCATACTGCGGTTTTTTCTTCAAGTCAGGGTTGAGATACTGCATTTGCCTGTGGTGAGAAGTGACGCTTGTGTGATTTGAAAAACCGTGTTATTATAATTATGATAATGCTGAATTTGCATACGCATAATAATGAAACAAAGAGCGGAAACGATCATGAAAAAAATCGCCTGCTCAGTCTGTCGCCGATAAGGATAACAAAAAATTCCGTCTCAATTTTCCGAAAAGTGACATTTTTGTAATATAAAAGTCACCGTAGTGTCATATTTGCATGGTAAGATATGAGTATAAACAGCTTGTGTCGCAGAAAGGAAAACGACCATGGAGATACTGAGAGCAGAAAACCTGAGCAAGGTATACGGTGACGGAGAAAACAAGGTCCTCGCCCTGAGCAACGTGTCCTTCTCGGTGGAAAAGGGCGAATTTCTGGCGATCGTCGGTCCCTCCGGTTCGGGGAAATCGACGCTTCTGCATATCCTTGGCGCAGTTGACAGACCGACCACCGGCAAGGTATATCTGGACGGCTGCGACGTGTTCGCCCAGAACGAGAATAAGCTTGCCGTGTTCCGCCGCAGACAGGTGGGGCTGATATATCAGTTCTACAACCTTGTTCCCATGCTGAACGTGACCGAAAACATAACATTGCCCCAGCTCATGGACGGACAGAAGGTGAATAAGGAGCATCTGAAGGAGCTGATAGACACATTGCAGTTAAATGGCAGGGAGAAGCACCTTCCGGGGCAGCTCTCCGGCGGTCAGCAGCAGAGGGTGTCCATCGGCAGGGCCTTGATAAACGCTCCCGCCGTGGTGCTGGCGGACGAGCCTACGGGAAATCTGGACAGGCATAACAGCCATGAGATAGTGGAGCTGCTGAAAACCTCAAACAGAAAGTACAAGCAAACGCTTATTATGATAACGCATGACGAAAACATCGCTTTGCAGGCGGACAGGATAATCGCCATAGAGGACGGCATGATAATACGGGACGAGGTGAACGGATCATGAACATACTGAACAAGACTACCTTAAAAACCCTTTTAAAAAACAAGACCCGCACCGCAGTCACAATCATAGGGATAGTCCTGTCTTCCGCCCTTCTCTGCACAGTGACTGCCTTTGTTTCCAGCTATCAGTATTCAATGATACAGAATAATATCTACAATTACGGAGACTGGCACCGCAGTGTGCTCGGTACGGACTACGGCTCCTTTGAAACGCTGCTCGGAATAAAGTCGGTGGATTCGGCGGTGTATACTCAGGTGATCGGCTTTACCGACGTTATCTGCGACGGAGATATTACCGGAGAATATAATTATGTAATAGGCACCTCCGGAAATTTTGACGAGCAGAACATGGCTGTCCATGTGACGAAGGGCAAATACCCCTCCTCGTCCTCCGAAATACTGCTGCCCGACAGCTATGAAAACAAATATAAGATGGGCGACACCATAGAAATAGAGCTTAACGACCGTGTTCTGGGCGATCGGGTAATATACAGCGCCCAAAAGCAAGACAGCGAGACCATGAGATACAAAGAGACCCGCACCTACACCGTCAGCGGCTTTTACGATCTCTGCTCATGGACAAGCAGGATCTTTGAATACCGCAGCTTTGGCGCAGCAGGACTTGTAACGCTTGCAGACGATACCCTGACGGACGAGCATTGCTACAACATATATTTCAAAATGAAAAACCCCGGGGACGCGTTGGGCACATTGAGCAGCGAATTTTATTACGTCAACAATGCGGACAGCGGCAGCACCAACTATGATCTGCTGAGCTACTACGGCGTTACTGCGGACAATACCTTCAATTTTGTTATCTGGGGCATAGCCGCAGGGGTCATGGTCATAGTTATGCTTGGCTCCGTCTCCCTTATCTATAACGCCTTTTCCATCTCGGTATCGGAGCGGACGGCGCTGTTCGGGCTGCTGTCCTCGGTGGGAGCCACAAGGACACAGATAAAGGCAATGGTGATAACGGAAGGTCTGATACTGAGCGTCGTGGGGATACCGATGGGAATAGCTGCGGGTCTGGGCGTGGTAAACGTAATGATATCTTTTATGGCGCCTGTGTTCGCATATACCGGAGCAAATGTGCCGCTGACGCTGCACATAAGCCCTGCGGCTCTGATCGTTGCTGCGGCGGTAGGCGTGGCGACGGTGGTCATCTCCGCCTATGCGCCTGCTAAAAAAGCCACGGAAATAACTGCGGTCGAGGCAATAAACAGGACCAAGGAGATAAGCGACAGACAGGTGAAGACCTCTCCCATCGTGCAAAAGCTGTTCGGGTTGTCGGGTGTGCTGGCTTCAAAGTATTATAAGAGAAGCGGGAAAAGATACCGCGTAACGGTTGCCAGTCTTTCCTTCAGCATAGTGCTGTTCGTGTCCATAGCCGCAATAGCGGACTATTCACTGGCGGCGGTATTTTATGATACAAGGCATTCCGGCTACGATATGTATATCGCTCTTGATGAAGATCGGCATGAGGTCGAGCCTGATCATAATGCGATACTGACGGAGCTGAGAAATGCCGCAGGCGTCACCTCCGCTGCCCACACTATGGTGGCGTCCGACAACAGCACCAGAAGCAAGCTGGCGATACAAACCGAAATAGACGTCGGCTATCTCACTCAGGAGGCGATAGACAACCACTGGGCGCACGATATTATGTGGACGAAGTACGGCATACGGGACAGCAGCTCACGCTATGTGATGGCGGACGTGATATTCGTGGACGACGGAACGTTTTTGAAACTGCTGGAGCAGTACGGGCTTGACGAGGATACCTACATGAACGCTGACGACCCCACGGCGGTGGTGGTGGACGGCTGGCCGACCGTGGACGAGGAGACGGGCAGGCATATCACACGGAAAATACTTTCCTCCGACAGTGCGGAAATAACGGTATTTTACTGCGATATACCGGAACCCAACGACGAATATTTCATATACGCAAGCCCGTACTTTGACGAAAACGGAGATTATTATGTAAACGTATATTACCAGTCCTACTCAGGCGGCGGAGAAGATAAGGAGGAGGATATACCGGGAGAGAAGCATACGCTGAAAACCGGAAAGATAATATACGACCTTCCGTATTTCGTCTACAACTGGAATAACCCGCTTATGCTGATATACCCCGAAAGCGCCGTTGACAGGGTGGATATCCCGAATTGCAGGAGTCTGTGTGACGATACCGAATTTTATATACAGTGTGATAATGCGACGGCGGCTTCCAACTCCATAGCCTCCTATATGAGCAAGCAGGACATACGGTATTCCATGGACGACCGCGCCGCCAAGCAGAAGGAGACGAGAAGCCTTATCACTCTGATACAAAGCTCTGCCTACATCTTCGTCGCCATAATCGCACTGATATCGGTGGCAAACGTGTTCAATGTCATAACCACCAACGTGGGACTGCGTCGGCGTGAGTTTGCAATGCTGAAATCCATCGGCATGACTTCGGGGGGATTTAACGGAATGATGAACTACGAATGTCTGTTTTACGGGATAAGGTCGCTGGTAAGCGGGCTGCCCGCCTCCCTTGCGGTGGTGACGGCGGTATACTTTATCATGGGCAGGGGCTATGAGCTTCCCTTTATGCTGCCGTGGACGGCGATAATCATTTCAATAGCAGGAGTTTTCGCAGCGGTGTTTATCACCATGCTTTACGCAATGCATAAGGTCAAGAGGGCTAACCCCATAGACGAGCTGAAAAATGAGAATATATAATGCAAAACAGCGTGGAAAGGGGCTGTATCGTAAGCAGCAGGCTGCGGTTTTATATTCCGAAGAATAGTATCGCTTCACACAAAAACAGTGCAAATTTGGAGTTGTTATTTTAAGCAGGTCAAAGCGAGGGGTCGCTTTGCGCCCTCCTCACAGTTCGCAGCGGACGCCAGTGCCGACTGCAAGGGGATTTGAAAGAAAAAAGTGAAAGCAAAAAAGAGCGGTCTCTGTACTTTCGCACTAAAATGAATATGAAGGTGTAAATTAGACAAACAAAAAAATTGTAGTTGATTACAAGAAAAAGATATAATATACACCGTCAAAATTTGCGGCGCATAAACAAAGAATAGAGCAAAAAATTTTGCGAAACGATTTGTACAGTTCCTCCAGTGAGTTTTGTGTACTTTGAGTATCGACTTATTCTGGAAACAGTGATATCATGTCTTGGTTGAAAGAGGTGATATCATGGCAAAACGCAAGCTGAAGTAAAAGAGAAACTTAATGCAGCAATTGCAGAAGCCAATAAGCTTGACCTGCTGAAAGCAGAACAATACACCGTGGCAGTATGGTTGGAGTATTGGCTTGAAACCTACGGAAAGATAAAGATGCGACCTTCAATATACTCTTCCTACACTGGCAACCTACACCCATGTAATCACAAGCATACAACAGATCGCAGCAGAACAAGCAGGGCAATTCTCAGGTCAAAATATCCCGTAAGAGTCAAAAATGGGTCAAAGCCAAGGAATACCCAACCGCCCAACATAATAAACACACAAAAAGAAAAGCCGTTTGAAAGCATTCAAACGGCTTCATTGCTGGTTTTCAGCAATTTCCACTCATGAAATTTTACTATTCGGCCCATTATTTCCGTTGAATTTTTCGTGCAGCGGATCGGAGAATGGGATATAGTTTTTCAAAAATTTATGTAAGGTTTTATAATCCTATCATATTTCCGATCAGCAGCGGCATTGTCAAAAAGTAATCCATAAAATCAAAACCCGCTGCCGATACAATAGGAGGTACAGCGAAAACAACTGTCCCGGCGATAATCGTCAGGGAGCGGCTTTTTATCTTTGAAGACAGGAAAAATACCGCAGCAGATTGAAGCACAAGCGCCACGAACCGCCCTACAATTAAGAGAGTAAAATACAGGATCATCGGCATTCCTCCCATGCTCTCAAGATGCTCCATAGAGGCGGCGGGAGCAGTGATATATTCGGTTCCGTAGGTTGAGAGAACGCTCACGAAGCGGCTGCCGTCAAATATAATGAGCAAAGCAAATGCGGCGGCAGCTGCCGTTATCAGCTTTCGCAAAAAAGTGCTCGCTTTTCCTCCGGGAGAAGAACGCAGCAGCTGTATTGCTCCCGTTCGGTATTCCTCACAGTAGATATAGGCGGCGATTACCGCCATCAGCAGGGACAAAGCGCTGGCAGTAAAACGGTCGGTTTGCTTTGAATCTCCGCAGCCTGTCAGCATCTGATATCCCTTGTCATTGAACAGCTTGCCGTTTACGGTTTGCAGATATTCCATGTGAATACGCAAGCGGCTGAGAGCTTCAAGCGTGTCCTCGCTGATTTCGCTTGCGGAATTAAGCGCAGCCTCCGTCTCACTTTCCACAAAAGCAATTTTTTCTTCGGTGACATCTCCCTGAAGCTGATTTACATACCGAACATAAATGAAATCGGGAACGCCGCTGTATGTAACTTTAACGGGGCTATAGGCAAAAATTACGAACAAGGCAGCGATAATAAGGAGCAGCAGGGCTTTGCCGCTGATAAAGGTTTTGTGCAGCTCATGAGAAAGAAGGCTCGTATGCTTGCCGAATGGCAGTATGAAACCTGTATTGCGGGCAGCGTATGTCTTATTTTTGCAAAAAACCCACACTCCGGCAGCTGAAAATGCCAAAGTGAAAACAATCGCAACGGTAACCGAAACAGGCATCGCATTTACAGGTGTTCCGAAAAAGTTTATGTTCAAATATCTTCCCAGCAGTCCGGAACCGTCCGCAGCAGCGACAAGGTTTATCTGACGCAGCGGGGCGAGATAGCTTGAAGGCTCTATTATAAAATAAAATGCGGCTTCAGCAGCAGTGAACGATGCAGTGATGATAATGTTCAGTATGCTGCCGCCTGATATGCCGGAAAACAGGAAGCATAATGCCGAAAAAGCAAAGCATATCAATATTTTCAACAGCAGAAAGTACAGCAGATATTCTCCTACCGTTATATCCAGCCCGCTTGCAAAAAATCCGCTTACCGACTGGATATCACGGTTCAGGCTTCCAAAGCCGTAGGTGATGCAGGAAACGGCATAGCTGCCGCCGCAAATAAGGAGCACGGCAGCTATATCTGCGGTAAAAACGGCGCAGAGCTTTGAAACGGCGAGGCTTGCTCCGCCCTTTGCGGTTGGGTGAAAAAGGCTGAGTTGATCCAGCTCCTTTTCACGGGAGATCAGCAGTACGTTGAACAAAACGATCAGCATAAGCAGCAGAACATCTGCAATGCCGAACCTTGTAGCTGCCAGAACTCCCTCCGAGCGTTGCGCAAGAGGCTGCTGTCCGCTGAGAGCTTCAAAATCCTCTCTTGTTTTTATTATGTTTTTGTAGTCAAAGCTGTTTTCGTCCGCAAAGAACGGTATGGCAAGAAGCGTCTCGGCGCTTTCATTTACCGATTCAAGGTATTCACCGTAGCTGCTGCAGCTTTCCACCTCTGTCCTGACATGTTCTGTCAGCTGTATCTCAGAGTACATATTTCCGGTATATTCAGGGGAGATCTGCGAAATATCGGAGGAGAACATAAAGTTCTCCAAAGCACTGTATTTCTCTTCAAGGAAGGTCACCTGCCGTTCCTGCGGCATACTGTCCAGCTCGTCCCACAAAGCGTTGTAGGCGGAGGGCGTATAATCCATGCTGTACTCGGTGTAAAGCAGGAAGCCTATATTTATCGCTGCGGCAGCAATAAGCAAACCGACGATTTTTCTGCTGCCGAAAATTTTCCTCAGTTCATACAAAAATACTTTCATATTCCGCCTCAATTCCCGAAATGACTGAGGTACAGGTCCTCGAGGACGGGGGAAACGAGACTGTGCGGGAAGTCGGCAGGCGGAGCTTCGGTCAGTATCCTGACGCATATTTTGTCGTGTCGGTGGGAGATGTTGATTATTTTCAGACTGCCCTGTATCTGTTCAAATTCCTCACGGGTAAGCAGCAGCTCCCATACCGTTCCTTCAATATCGGCGCAAAGGGTCTCGGGAACGCCGCTGCCGACAATCTGTCCCTGCTTCAGCAAAAGCACTTCCTTTGCGATAAATTCTATGTCGGGGACTACATGGGTAGCGATAATGACTATCTTGTCAAAAGCGGCCTTTGCTATGAGATTTCGGATGCTTATCCGTTCCTTTGGGTCTAATCCTGCCGTAGGCTCGTCCAGAATAACGATCTTCGGATCGCCCAGCAATGCCTGCGCCAGCAGTGCACGCTGTTTCATTCCGCCTGAAAAGCTGCCCAAAGCCTTGTTGCGGAAATCATAGAGATTGACGGTGTTTATCAGCTCCTCTATCTGCCGTGCAGCCTGCTTTTTGGGTATCTCCTTCAGCGCCGCCATGTAGAACAGGAAGCGGGTCAATGTGAAGGAAGGATAAATAGCCTGCTGCTGGGGCATAAAGCCTAAAAGACGGCGGTAGCGTTTACCCGTGGCGTCCGCATTTTCACCGTCAGCGAGAACAGACCCGGAGGTGGCATTTATATTGCGGGTGATTATGTTCATCATGGTGGATTTGCCTGCGCCGTTGGGACCCAGCAAGCCGTAGATACCGTCGGTAAAGGTATAGTTGACGTTGTTCAGGGCAGTAAACCTGCCGTAGCTTTTAGTGAGGTTTCGGATCGTAAGGTTCACGTTCATTGCTCCCCGTCCATTGAATTTATATAATACGCAAAGGTATAATCATCATATTTTCCTGCCATAAAATCCGCTCTTGACATATATCCGCGGCAGTATATATCATCTTCGTTGTCATAGCTGAACCACAGGGTCTCTCCTGCGATACAGCAGCCGGAGAGATATCGCCCTTCAGGTAAAATCGGCAGCTCCGACAGTTCCTTCGTTTCAATGTTATACCGTGTGTAATATCCATCGTCTCTGTCCGACAGGAAAACTATATCCCTGTCGTCGGCTACGGTAAACGCCAGGGGATCCACCGTAACGCCGACGGGTTCAAACGTTCCCGCAGTCATATCATATATGTAAAGCGTATAGTCGTCTCTGTCTAAGCTGTAGCATACTGTTTTTTCGGGATCAAAGCTGTCAAAGCTATTGTTCTGAATAAGCATACACTGAAAATCTCCTGACAGCAGTGTTTCCTCTCCCGTTGCAAGATCGACGCTGTATATCCCTCCTCTGAGAAGCGCATATTCATCCTCGACCTGAGTAAACGGGTCTCCTTCATAGTGCCAGTAGGAATAGATCAGCCTGTTGTCATGGATCACCGCTCCGTTTATGGTGCTTAAATGATCCCTGCGCTTTACAAGCTCCTCGGTCTTGCCGGTATTTAAATCTACCTTCACTATATATGACGTGTAATACTCCGCATTGGAAGCAGACTCGCTCGGAGCACGCTCCTCTGAATTATCGAGGTCAAGGATATCCTGACAAACCACAAGTACATGATCCTCTGCGTAGCTGAACCGTTTATAGTTATACATTAAAGCGTATTCTCCAAAAAGCTCGGATACGACCCTGCGATTGGAGCCGTTTAAATCGGCCTGTATGAGCTGAAGTCTGCCTTCTGCAGAAAAATCAAAGAAATAAAGTCTGTCATCAAATTTATAAATGCCCCTTGCATCGTTTACTACCGCATTGCAATCGGGAGAGGTCTTACTGTTGTGGGTACAGTTGGGCTTTGTGCATACGGGGACATATTTTTTTGCGTCCATGGAATAGTACATGAGCATATTTGTTCCGTTATTCACGGTATAAAACGCCCCGTTTTCATACATGACGGTCATGCAGAAGTAGTCGGAAACACCTGTTCCGTCTGCGTCCGTGCTGAACGTATTATTTGAGCAGCCGCACAGTATAGCGGCTGACAGCACAAAAAACGCCCATAATTTTTTCATACCTGTAAAACCTCCCTTTACACCGTATCGTCCCGTCACCGCAGACCTGCGTCTGCTATCATCTGATTTACCGCCGCTATGTAACCGTCGATGCCCATTTCATCAAGCTCGGCTTTTATTCCGGCAAGGGCGGCGTCAAAATCCTCTGCCATACAGAGGCTATAAAGCATTTCCTTTGCCCTGTCGCCGATCTCCAGGTATTCCTTGACCTGATTGCAGCAGATCATGAACCCTCCGTAAGGAGAGATCTTTATTCCCTGCGCTATACAGTCGTCTACCTCTTCCTTTTCGGTGATATTGAAAACGACCTTACCGCCGATAGCGTCGATAATGTCGGTATCCGTACAGCACAGCTCCAGCAGCGTAAGTGCATTCTCCTTGTTCCCCGACCCGGCTGCGATCCCTGTTGAAGCGGGCGTTTTGGATGTGATATAGCCCGTAAAAGCAAATTCCTCCATCTGTTCCGCTGTACAATTGAACCATTCAAAATCTCTTAATGTTATACTGCATACTACTATACCGGGTTTTTCAACAAACTCATAACCTTCATCCTCCACATTAGGATATGCATGCATGACATCAAACGGAGTATGAGAGTCATAATAAGGATAATGGCTGAAACAGCCTGCATTATACATCTCGTTTGCTGTCCTTGCCCATTGGACAAAGGGTTCATATTCAAAAGGATTTGCCGCCTGCATTGTTTTGTAGTCCAGCACGAGCCCCTGCGCATAATCGTAATCATAGATACATTTAAAATCCGTTCCGACCGAGCCCATATCTATTTTTCTGAGCTCATCATCATCCGGCAGGGACATTGCTATTTTCGCCGCATATTCAAGAGTGCCGTCAAAATTCTCTATTTCTTCCTCAGGGATCACTTCGTTGTTAAAATAATATACAAGCTGCGGGTTAAATAAGGAACCGCTGCGGGGAACGGTATATACGGTGCCGTTCCATTTCATGGTGTTCCACAGCTCTTCGCTGAAAATATCATAAAAGGCTGCGTTCTGATAATCCAAGGGTTCAAAATATCCGCCCGTTATCAGATCGTATCCCTCTCCTCCTTTTGCTGTCGTTCCCAACGTCAGGATATCCAGGGAGCCGTTTTCTTTTTCATAGCTTTTAACTAACTGAGTATAATCTGTGAGCAGTTCCCAGTCTTCGGAACCAACTTCTTCCATGTAAACGACCTCTACGCTGAACTCATACCCTTTTTCGTGCAAAGCGTTATTGAGCGATTCCTCGTCTATGTTTACCCATATATGACCCTTCTCTGCTTCAAATTCCATATATGGAATGCCCCATTTTAAAATGGGATAGCCGTTTTCATCAAAGCGTTGTGTGGTGACGGTGCCCGAACAGGAGCAGAGAGTCACAAGGACAGCTCCAAGCAATAAAAAAGATATTTTTTTCATTTTGATTTCTTCCTTTGTCAGCATATAAGCATCTGTAAATCACTTCCGATTTTGGTCGGAAGTGATTTACAGATGGATTAAGCAAAAACGGATTTTTCGGTTGTAGAAACTATGCGGTCACTTTAACAGCTTATACACTTCAGATATATCAGCAGCCATTTTAAAATCCTCGCAGCTTTGTCAGTATTCCCTTGTCCATCTCACAAACCGTATCGCACAAAACCTCAATATCCTCCGCACTGTGGGAGGCGATCAAAATGGTTTTGCCTTTATCCTTCAAATTAAGAAGGTTCTTTCTCATATCCGCAGCGCCGTCCTTATCCAGCCCATTCATCGGCTCGTCCAGTATCAGCAGCTCGGGATCTTCCATGATCGCCTGCGCAAGACCGAGCCTCTGACGCATACCAAGCGAGTATTTACGAACAGACCGCTTCAGATCGGGATCAAGCCCTGCCTGCACCATAGCCTGCTTCACCTGCCCGCTGTCGATTTTCCTGTTAAGATCAGCAAGCAGCTTAAGATTTTTATATCCCGAATAATACGGAATGAAGCCGGGAGTCTCGATGATGACGCCGGTATTTTTGGGGAAATCGCAGTCCTTTCCTATACGGGCGCCGTTTACGGTTATCTCTCCGGCAGTGGGTCTTATAAAGCCGCATATACACTTCATCAGCATCGTTTTTCCGCTGCCGTTCCTGCCGATAAGACCGTGTATTTTTCCTCTGTCAAAATGCACCGTAACGTCCTTTAGGATCTCGTTTTTCTGCAATGTCAGCCGGACGTCTTTTACATCTGTCATACGATCACCCCTGTTCCGAGCTTTCCGTAAATCTCAGTTTTTTCAGCGCCCCAAAGCAAAGCGCCGCAAACACGGCTATCAGCGCCGCAAAATAAGCAAAGGAGCACCAGACGGGATATACAGGCTCTCTCAGTATCTCCTCATAGTGCAGCCACACTATGGTGTTTGCCATGGGAAAAGACCACATTGCAGCCGAATCAAGCGACGTTGTCACAACGCCCAGCCCAATCACCGCAGCCGCTGCCGCAAGCCCGAAGGAATTGTTGAAAATTATTTTCACAGCGTACATGATAAGCGACAGGAGCAGCAGATACAGCCCCATAAGCACAAACGTCTGCACCACCGCCGTTATCATGGGTATCTGGTTGTACAGGTTGGACGGCAGCAGCTGCGAGTCAAAGTTATGCGCCTCATGCGGGAAGCGGGCGTTGTATTTTGTCACTGCGTCGCTCCACTGTGTGCCGAAACGCCCTCCCGAAAATAAAATGCTTGACAGCAGAATAATAAATAAAAACGTGAATATCGCCGCCGCCAGAAACAGTATTTCCCCTAAAAGCCAGTTTCTCTTTCCTGTTCTTGATATGAAAAAAAGAGCATTTCCGTGAAGCTTGGGATAATCGCTCAGCAGCACCAGAAAAACGCAGGGAATGAACAGCGCCAGCACCCCTGAGTTTCCCACAGCAATAAACGGCTCAAAGAAAACCAGCTGCTCTCCGAACTTTTCCGCACGCCCTGCAAGCGGCTCGATAGCCAGCGTTTTTATGAATATCAGCAGCACTCCCAGAATTATAATGCGGGGGTTTGTTATCCATCCGATAAATTCCGTTTTGGCAACGGAAAATATCTGCTTAATATCCTTACGCACCGCAATCCCTCCGGCTTTTTTGAATGGTTAAATACAGGATAAGAAAGCCCGACAAAAGCGTCCCGAAGCAAAGCAGTATCCACCCGAAGTCCCCGCTGCCGTCAAGACCCATAAGCGCTTCGGGACTTGTGATGTTCAGGAATTTCAGCAAGTCGTGATCAACGTTTTCAAAGTCCCCGACAGCGCTCTGGATCATACGCTGATAGCCCTGTGTCATGCCGTACTTGACAAAAAACGGAATACAGATGATAAGATACTTGTTTCGCATCATACTTGTAAGAAGCATTGCAGGCGTACTCCAGAACACGCCGTAAAGCCATATCCCAAGCAGCTCGCAGGGAAAGCTGAACGTTATATCCGCTAAAATCTGACCTTCATATCCGCCGTATTCGGCAGCGGCGGGAAACAGGAGTGATACCGTGCCGCAAAAGACCGCATATCCGACAGCCGCTGCCGTTCCGCCTGAGATTATTCCCGAAAGGAAGCGGGAGAGCTCGAATTTCAGCCTTGAGGAGCGGAATATCTGGTAACGTATCGCATTGGAGGCTTGCTCCGTGCACATTGACGGCACAAAGCAAAATGCCGTGATTATCGGGACAAACAGTGTGAGCCATCCGTATTCGGCGTTTTTCATTATCATAAAGTCGCACAGGTCGTAATGCTGAAGGCAGTATCCGCCGTCAAACTCCATCGCCGCCTGAATGACGCTGTAACGGTTTTCGTTAACGGTATCCGTGTAGACCTGTGCCGAAAACAGCAGCGCCACCGTTCCTAAAATGCACAGATAAAAGCCGGGAGAGGTGAGCAGCTTTCTGAAGCATACATATATATTTCCCATAAACTATTCCCGAAAAATTCAAATTCACCGTCCGGAGCGTTCACATAAGACCCTCAGATCGGCGTGTAAGTAAAATAGCTGCACTTACCGCTTACTGCGTCGATGTAAAGACGGTAGCTCAGGTCGTCGTTGGTGTTCAGCAGCTCTATGCACCATGTAGGCGTAAGCTGCGCCGTCCTGTTATCGTCAGCATATTCTCCGTGATAGATCAGGTCTGCGGTGATCACCTCAAAAACCACCGATTGGCTGAGAGAGCTGCTTACAATATCCATAACGGCTTCCACGGATATGATGTCGGTCAGCGGTTCGCCTATTTCCTCGGTCGGCTGGAAATAAGGGTCGATTATAACATCTATATCGTTTCGCCTGACCATAAGTGCCTGACAGTTTTTGCTGAATATATGGGGCGTATCTCCATGAGAGTAATACTCACCCATAAACTCAAAGGGTATGAGATCCCATGCAGGGGTATAGATGATATTGTAGCAGTAAATGCCGTCCGAAAGCTCGTATACCTCTACGGTCCTCACCTTGAACGTATATTTTTCGCCGGGAGGCTCCGCATAGGAGCTGAAATATTCATTGGTGAAATACTCTATCGCCTCGCTTATTGAAAGCTCGCCGTCAGAGAGCATATATTTTTCATCGTTATATGTACCGTCGTTGAAATATACTGCATCGGGAGCTCCTATGTCCGAGGGTATCCAGGAGGAGACTCTTATAGAGGGATCGTTCAGCAGCTCGTAAGCAGCGCCCCTGTTTATCCAATGAGGCACAGCCATAGAGTCGTCCCACCACAGATATTGATGTGTTTCAATGTTCAGATATTCCAGATCGTACATATTGACTTCTTCGTTTTCAATGCTTTCCCTGTGATCCGAAATTTTGTTGCGCCCGCGGTATAAAATACCGTTTGAATCATAAAAATCATCTACATAAGGCAGCTCGTATGCGCTGACAAACATGCAGTCGGTATCGTATTCCCCTATATACCTCCTGCAGTATTCCTCAAATCTGTTCAGCAGCTCCTTGTTTGACATTCCCGCCCACATATCGACATCGCTCTGTATTTCGATACGGTAATATTCGTCCGATTCGGGCGCCCTCGCTCCGAGACAGCTTGAAAAGTCGAGGTTCGGATAATCCTTGGATATGCAGTTTTCCCATTCCTGAAGAAAATCCTGTGATACTTTTTCGGTGCTGGAGGAAGAAGGTGAGCTGCCGCTGCAGGCGGTGCAGCAGTATGTAAGACCGACCGCAAGCATAAGGCTGAAGATTTTTTTCATTGTTTTTCCTTTCTGTCGGAGGAAAAGACATGGTAAAATGCTGTTTACATTTTTTGTTTAGCGCCTTATTATTCCCTGTAATATTCAAATTTGCCGTCCAGAGCGTTTACATAGCATATATAGTCCTTATCGTCGTTAGAGTTATGCAGTATCAGCTTCCATGCGGGAAAAACAAAATTTTTTGCCTCTCCCAATGCATAACCTATCATTTTGTCACAGCAGTACAGGAACTGAACTGAGATAACTTCAAAGTCTACATAGTCCGTCAGGCTGTCGGCAGTTATCATGACCGCTTCGTACAAGGGAATTATCTCACTGTGCACGGTCTCGTCCAGAACGGTAGCAGTCCTGAAGGCTCCGTAAAAATAGTCCACATCGTCACTTTTTATCATGCCCCCAAATGCCATATCGGCATTATCCCGCACATTGCGGCTTCCGTTTACGACGTAATCGAAGGGTACGCCATCGTACATCCTCGAATATATATATTCGTAGCAGCAGAGATCGTCTCTAACCTTATAAACATTCACTTTATTTACATGGATCAGATATGACGTGGTTATGACGCTGGGCAATGTATTCATGTAGTCCTCAAAAAATGCGACTGCGTCCTTTATGGAGATCTCTCTGTCCAGCAGCTTAAAGACCTCTCCGCTGTCAGGATAAAAGCTGTCCACATATTCAAAGTAAGATGACGCAAAGACATGCTCATGCGCAAAGTACGTTTCCTCGCCATTGCTTTCAGCGGCTATTTTTTCGCAGACGCCCTTGTTCACCATACATATATCGCTTCCGAAAGGGCTTCTGAGAGTTGCCTCAACACTGTGTTCCCTTGGCATGAGTTCCTCGGAATAATAAAAATACAACAGCTCCTCTTCCCCGTTTACAAGCTCGTCATATTTTTCGCCGACCGTATTGAAAAATTTTGTAATAACCGGCTCAGGCTCGCCTGCCTGCCATGTATCCTTATCATATTCTATAGTTGAGCTTCCTCCGACATAGTAAAAGCAGCTTTCGTCAAACTCATGGTCAGGAAAGAGGTATTTGAACATACTGAGAAAGTTTTCTATCCCGTCCTTCGGCGGCAGCATGGCTGTAGTCCCGCTGTAAAAGCTGCTTACATGATCGATGCTTTTTGGCGCGTCCACATAAAGGCTGTTGGCGGCGGTAAGCTTTTGAGTGCCGTTTATTATTCCGGATACTTCCTCGCTTGTATATTTTGTTATGGAATTATTGCCTGAGGGAGGTATGCTTTTTTCAGGTGCAGGGACGCTTTCAAAGTCGATTTTCCCGTCGGTATGAGCATTGCCTATGCCCGAAGTGTCAGCGTCGGACGAAAGTGAGGAGAGAGCGGACGAGTACGGGTCAGAGGCTGTATTGCTGCAGGCAGTGCAAGTAAACAGCAGAATAGCTGCAAGTATAAGGCTGAGACGTTTTTTCATTATTTTTCCTCACGGAGATATATGAAATTTTTAAAGGTTTCTACTGATTAGACGTAAATATAGTGTAAAAACTCTCGCTTGCTTTTGAAAAAATATTACTCGATTGAATAATATTATGATTTTGTTATATGGCTGTGAGCGATTTGTGCAATTGTAAATCGAAGATCAGAAAAGATTTGGCTGAAAATTGATAGGCAAATTCGAGCGGTTTGGAGGTGCCTGCCACGCAAAAGTAGGGCAAATTTCGGGATTATTATCATGGCAAAACGCAGAGCGAATGGTGAAGGGTCAATACATAAACGCAAGAACAGAAGATGGTAAGAATGATACAAAGTAGACGTAAAGACGGTGTCGAACATCCTCGGTCACTTCTACGCAGGCTTCACCCTCGACACCTACGCCCACGTCACTACAGCCATGCAGCAAACAGCAGCAGAAAAAGTAGGGCAGTTCCTAGGTCAAAATATCCCGTAAGGGTCAAAAATGGGTCAAGGGAGAAAAATCTACCCGCTCTCAGGCACAAAAGCAGCACAACACAAAAACACGCTCCCCACACACGGGAGCGTGTTTGACGCCGCTCAGCGGCTGGTTGCGGAGGCAGGATTTGAACCTGCGACCTTCGGGTTATGAGGGGTG
>JAFLUH010000159.1 GCA_022508895.1 Oscillospiraceae bacterium | reverse complement strand
TTCTTGTGCTTGCCCTCAACGCTGACCTTCTTGCGGATAGTCTCACGGTAAGCGATGACCATATCCGAAATTTCCACGTCAACGCCGAACTTGTTTTTCAGCTTCTGCACCGCAACATCTATGTGCTGTTCGCCAAGGCCGCCCAGCACACGCTGGTGCGTCTCATGGTTGTGCTGATAGGACAGCGTCTGATCCTCTTCCAGAAGTCTCTTAAGCGCATTGCCCAGCTTGCCGTCGTCGCCCTTGTTGCCTGCTGCAATGCCCTTGAAGAAGCAAGCCTGCGGGAATACCATAGCGTCGTACTTTACAACATTGGAGGGATCGCACAGGGTATCGTTGGTGTTGGCGTTCAGCTTGGTAACTGCTACCACGTCTCCTGCGAAGGCTTCTGCCAGATCCTCCTGCTTCTTGCCCTTGACCGCAAGCACCTTGCCGGGCTTCTCGGCCTCGCCCGTAGTTGCGTTGACGATAGATGAGTTAACGCTCAGCTTGCCCTGAACTACCTTAACAAAGCTCATCTTACCGACAAACGGGTCGGCAACGGTCTTGAACACGAATGCAGACAAAGGAGCATCTTCATTATACTTTACGTTTTCGCCATCCTTAGGCTCACCCGGACGTTCATCGGGGGAGGGCAGCATATATACCATTGTATCCAGCAGCATATCAACGGAAGCCAGAGTATCGCCCGAGCAGCAGACCACGGGAGTGATAACGCCCTGATCTATACCGTCGTGGATACCCTTGACGATCTCGGCAAAGGTGAAGTCCTCGCCTTCGTTCTCGAAGTATCTCATCATCAGCTCTTCATCGGTCTCTGCAATAGCCTCGGCCATAGCGGCTCTCAGACCCTTCAGGCGGTTCTCGGAGGCGGGCATCTCCACCTCGGTCCTCTTGCCCCCTGCGCTGTAGGAATAAGCCTTCATTTCCAGCAGATTTATGTAGCTCTCAACGGTGCCGAACTTGTCGAAGGGAACAACTATCGGGCAGATAGAGGGACCGAAATTGGTTTTCAGCTCCTCCAGCACACGGTAGAAGTTGGAGTTTTCCTCCTCCATTCTGGTGACAACGAACATACTTGCCTTCTTGTGAGCCTTTGCCTCGTTGAATGCTTTTATGGTACCCACTTCTACGCCGTCCTTGGCGGGCAGTGCGATGATAACGCTTTCTGCGGCTCTTATGCCCTCGATCATCTCGCCTGCGAAGTCGAACTGGCCGGGAGTGTCTATGATGTTGATTTTAACGTCCTTCCATTCGGCGTAGGTCAGTGCGGCGTTGAGGGAGATCTTGCGCTTGATCTCGTCGGGGTCGAAGTCGCAGACGGAGCTGCCGTCCGCCACCTTGCCCATTCTGTCAAGTCCGCCGCTGACGAACATCAGCGCCTCGGCGAGGGAAGTCTTGCCGCTTCCGCCGTGACCTGCCAGCGCTACGTTTCGGATGTTTTTGCATTTATAGGTTTTCATTCTAAACCTCCGGAAGAAATTTCGCAATTTATATAAATTTATATAAACACGCTATATTTATTATACTATGAATTTTCATAAAAATCCAGTGGAAATTTGTGTTTTTTTCATATTGGGCATAGAATAAATTTTAAATATTTTGTGTAATTTGCACAAAAAGACCGTTCCTCACAAGGAGGAACGGGCGAGTTTATTTATTGCTCACAAGCGATTCCACGATTTCCGCAATATTCCGAAACTGCCGCTTATCAAGGCGTTTGAGGTTTTTCGTCAGCTTCCGCAGCTCCTCGGGCTGTTCCGCGTCGGTGTCGAAAAACTCCATGGGGGTGATGCCAAGATAGTCGCAGATGAAGAAGAAAGCGGACATTGAGGGCATGGCTTTGCCGGTTTCGATGGCGTTTATATAAGCAGGGTTCTGACCTACTGATAAGCTCATATCACGGGCGGAAACGCCCTTTTCCGTGCGAAGTCGGGCGAGTCTTAAAGAAAACTCTTCTTCAAACATCATATCACCTCTATGTTATATGGTATCCTATACTATAAAAAATATTATCACAATATTTG
>JAFLUH010000158.1 GCA_022508895.1 Oscillospiraceae bacterium | reverse complement strand
TGTCCAGCCTCTTTTGAGTGAACACGAAAAAGAGGCGTATGCACCAACACCCTCCACGTGGAACGTCGCCCATAAGCACCACTATTTGAAGCTATTTCCCCGATTGCAGAGAGCACGACATAAATAAAAGTTTTTTTCTGGGAATTCTTAAGGGGTGGTCTTTTTTTGAAAAAAAAGACCACCTCTTAAGGCGGGTGCAGGGCGGCAGCCCGCCGATTCATGTGAAAGAGAGAATAAAAGATTGCTAATAAGAGGGTAGTTGTAAAGACAAGAACACAGCCTGTGAAAGTCAAGAAAAAACACTATAACAAGAGGGCAGTTATAAAGAAAAAGCCCGCCGCAGGCGACAATTGACTTTCCCCCCCTACTATGGTATAATAATCCCAACACACATTGGGAGAAAAAACATGGTAAACATAAGAAACTTACAAAAAAGCTACGGCGCATTCCGTGTGCTTGACGGTCTCAACATGGAGGTGCCCGCCGGCGAGGTCTACGGTTTTCTCGGCAAAAACGGCTGCGGCAAGACCACCACGATGAACATTCTCTGCAACATAATCCCCAAGGACGGCGGCGACGTGCTGCTGAACGGCGGGGAAGGGGAGAACGTGAGGATAGGCTACCTGCCCGAAACGCCGTCTCTGTTCAACTTCATGAACGGCTACGAGTATCTCCGCTACATTGCCGCCTGCTGCAAATACGAAGGCAATATCGACGCCCGAGTGGACGAGGTGCTGGAGATAACGGACATGAGAGAGGGCGCAAAGCGGCAGATAAAGGGCTATTCAAGAGGCATGAACCAGCGGCTCGGCATAGCGGCGGTAATGTTCAACCACCCGCAGCTCCTTGTGCTGGACGAGCCTACCTCCGCCCTTGACCCTGAGGGGCGTGCCGACGTGATGGGCATTATCCGACAGCTGTCGCAGACGGGCTGCACCATAATCCTCTGCACCCATATCCTCTCCGACGTGGAGAAGGTGGCGGGCAGCGTGGGTATAATGAGCAACGGCAGAATGGCGATAGAGGGGAAGATAGCCGACGTGGTACAGCGGTACGCAAGGGGCGAGATAGAGCTGAGGCTGTACGAGACCAACGAGCAGGGCGTGAACGCCGTCCGCTCTCTTGAGCAGCTTCCCGTGATAGACAAGGTGGACTTCTACGACAAAACGGGGATATTCGTACTGCGCGCCGAGGATACCCAAGCGGCGTCCCGTGAGCTGGTGAACGCTCTTGCAAAAAACGACATAATACCCTACGAGATAAAGACGGTCACGGAAAATCTCGAGCAAATTTATCTGAAGGTGGTGGGCGGAAATGTTTAAGACGGGACTTCAAAAGGAGCTTATGTTCTTCAGCCGCTCCTTCAGAATGTGGGGAGTGTTGATCGCGGCATTTGGATTTGCGCTGCTTGACCCGCTGCTGATGAAGGCGCTGGACAGCCTTTCCTCAAACCTCGGTGAGATAGACCCTTCTTTTAGTGGGCTTGAGCTGGAGACTGCGGGTATGAATATGTCCCAGATGGGCGTTGTAGGCGCCATGGGCGACCTTACCTCCACCCTGCTGCTGATACTGACGCTGGTTATCATGTACGCCGCAGGAGGCGAGCTGAAAAAGCGCTCCATGATAATACCCCAGAACGCCGGGCTTACGCCGCAGTTTTATCTGCTGCCGAAATTCGTGCTTTATCCCGTTTTCGGCGCAGTGCTCACCTTTGTGGGGATACTTATCAGCTGGGTTTTCAGCTTCGCTTTGTACGAACAGGTGAACGTTGATATCGGGCAGGTTCTGTTAGCTTCGCTTTTAGCGGCGGTGTTCCAGCTGTTCCTGATATCGCTGTATCTCACGTTAGGGCTTTGCACCGCAAAGGCGGGGCTTTCCGTGGCTGTCATATACGGCGGCAACGTTATCCTGTCCAGTCTGTTCACCTCCCTCGGCGCAGACAAGTTCCACCCCTTTACCCTGACCGCTCAGGCGCAGGGCATTATCATGGGCGGAGATGTGGATAACGCCAACCTCTGGGGCAGCATCGGGGTCACTCTGCTGCTGGTCGTGCTTTGCTACTTTGTCACTTTGTTTGTTGTTTCGGCTAAGAGGGTGGATAACAGGGGGGTAGAGGAGATCAACCTGTAACGGCAGTTTAATGTGCACCTTTGGGCGGCGGAGTGCTTTCCGCTGCCTTTTTGTTTTGCCTTTCACGGGCTGTGTTCTTGTCTTTACAATTGCCCTCTTATTAGCAATCT
>JAFLUH010000157.1 GCA_022508895.1 Oscillospiraceae bacterium | reverse complement strand
CCTCTGCACATGGTTCCTGCTGACTCACAGGAGCCTGCCAGAGACTCTTTGTCCATTTTGACGCCGCAAAACAGCTTGCGGCATTGCTTAAAAAAGGACGCAAAAAAATAAGCCTCTGCAAGAGGTATACTTATTATACCATATTGCAGAGGCAATGTCAAGTACTTTTTTAAATTTTTCTCTAAAAAATGTCACTTCATTGAGCTTACGCTGATTCTGTTAAGAGCACGCTGCAGCTTAAGCTCAGCACGGTCAAGCTCCAGCTTGTCATGCTGCATCTCTTTGAGTCTGCGTCTTGCGTCCTCCTCGGAGCGCTTTGCCCATTCAACGTCGATCTCGTCCGCCCACTCAACGGCGTTTGCAAGGATGGACACCTTGTTTCCGCCTACCTTGAGCAGTCCTGTGGAGATAGCGGCTGTACGCCAGCCTCCGTCCTCCTTCCTTACCTTCAGCGGTCCTGACGGCAGGTCTGCCACCAGACTTGTGTGATTGGCAAGGATACCTATGTCACCCTCGGTAGTACGGACGATTATCTGTGAGGTCTCCCCGTCAAAGAATACCTTTTCCGGAGTTACAACGCTTAATGAAAATGAAGCTGCCATAGAAAAGCACCTCCTTATTCACTTGCAGCGTTCTTGGCTTTTTCAACCACCTCGTCGATGGTTCCTGCGAACAGGAACGCAGACTCGGGCAGGTCGTCGTGCATACCCTCAATGATCTCCTTGAAGCCGCGGATGGTCTCCTTAAGAGGAACATACTTACCCTGCATACCGGTAAACTGTTCCGCAACGCTGAAGGGCTGGGAGAGGAAACGCTGGATCTTTCTTGCTCTTGCAACGGTCAGCTTATCCTCGTCGGAAAGTTCGTCCATACCCATGATGGCGATGATATCCTGAAGCTCGGTATAACGCTGGAGTATGTTCTGTACCGCACGAGCGACCTCATAGTGTTCCTGACCTACGATCTCGGGAGAAAGGATTCTGGATGTAGAGTCAAGGGGGTCAACAGCGGGATAGATACCCAGTGAAGCGATGCTTCTTGAAAGAGTAGTTGTAGCGTCAAGGTGAGCGAATGTTGTAGCAGGAGCAGGGTCTGTAAGGTCGTCGGCAGGAACATATACAGCCTGAACGGATGTGATAGAGCCCTTGTTTGTGGATGTGATTCTCTCCTGCAGCGCACCCATTTCCGTTGCCAGTGTAGGCTGGTAACCAACGGCGGACGGCATACGTCCAAGCAGCGCGGAAACCTCGGAACCTGCCTGTGTGAAACGGAAGATGTTGTCGATGAACAGAAGCACGTCCTGACCCTCAACGTCACGGAAGTATTCTGCCATAGTCAGTCCGGAAAGACCAACTCTCATTCTCGCTCCGGGAGGCTCGTTCATCTGACCGTAAACAAGAACGGTCTTGTCGATAACTCCCGACTCGGTCATTTCGTTATAGAGGTCGTTACCCTCACGGGTACGCTCGCCAACGCCTGTAAATACGGAGATACCGTTATGCTCGTTAGCGATATTGTTGATAAGCTCCTGAATAAGTACGGTCTTACCAACGCCCGCACCGCCGAACAGACCGATCTTACCGCCCTTAAGGTAGGGGCAGATAAGGTCGATAACCTTGATACCTGTTTCAAGAACCTCGTTTGAAGCAGTCTGCTCCTCGTAGGTAGGCGGGTCGCGGTGGATAGCCCATTTCTGCTCTGTTTCCGGAGCGGGCTTGTTGTCAACAGGCTCTCCCAGCAGGTTGAAGATCCTTCCCAGAGTCTCCTTACCAACGGGAACCTTGATAGGTTCGCCTGTATCAACGGCGTCCACATCTCTTACGAGACCGTCTGTGGATGCCATAGCAATACAGCGGACAACGTCGTCGCCGATATGCTGGGCAACCTCGCAGACGAGGGTATTGCCGTTAAGTTCGATTTCAATAGCGTTCAGAAGCTTCGGCAGGTTGTCCTTGGTGAACTGGATATCAACAACCGCACCGATGATCTGAACCACCTTACCGATATTTTTCTCCGGCATTTGCCTTATCAATCCTTTCTTAACCGGATACTGGCATATCCGGTTTTATATTAGGATACATAGTAATAGTAACCTTTTAAATTGGTAACAGATCTGCCCGCAGAGGCTTCTCTGCTTACCAACGAACCGTGTCATAGACCATAGATTACGGAACAGTAACCGACGGTATGGGTGAAGGCTCAGCCTTCCTGTGCGGAAGCGCCGCCAACGATCTCGGTGATCTCCTGAG
>JAFLUH010000156.1 GCA_022508895.1 Oscillospiraceae bacterium | reverse complement strand
AGAGGCTGAAAAACTCTGCGATCACATTGTACTCCTCAGTGATGGAAAGATCGTAGAATACGGCGCACCGCAGGAAATATGCAGGCGTTTCTATCATCAGAAAAAGCTGCTTATACATCTTACCGACGGCTCTGATATGGAGATCGCACATGACACAGCCTCGGGAGAGATCGTCTGTGAATTACTGAAAAAAGGAAAAATCGAAACGATCCATTCGACAGAGCCTGATCTTGAAACGGTATTTATGGAGCTTACAGGAAAGGAGCTTGCGGTATGAACGGTATATCTACTGTGTTTTTGAAACAGGTCAAAGAAACATTAAAGAACAAAGCGATCATGATACAGTTTGTGATGTTTCCGCTTTTAGCCGTCATCATGGAAAACTCGATCAGGATAGATGAGATGCCTGAGCATTTTTTTGCAAAGCTGTTTGCTGTGATGTTCATAGGTATGGCTCCGCTGACCTGTATGTCCTCTGTCATTTCGGAGGAAAAAGAGAAGAACACGCTGCGTGTTCTGATGATGTCGAATGTGAAGCCGGTGCAGTATCTTTTAGGTATAGGCTCGTACGTCTGGATCATGTGCATGATAGGAGCGGCAGTTTTCGCAGTTTTAGGCGAATATAAGGGTGCAGACCTTGCAGGCTTTATGCTTGTAATGGCAGTCGGGATAATTCTTTCGATACTCGTTGGTGCTGTCATCGGCATTATCTCGAAAAATCAGATGTCTGCCACCTCTGTAACTGTTCCAGTCATGATGATCTTTTCATTTTTACCGATGCTCTCTATGTTCAACGAAACCATCGAGAAAATTGCGAAAATCACTTATTCTCAGCAGATCAACATACTTGTGAACAGTAATTTTGAAAACGTTTCCAACAGCATTGTTGTACTTGCGATCAATTTTATTTTGGCGACCCTGCTTTTCTTCATCGCTTATCATAATAATGGAATGGAATGACCTAAACAATGCAAAACGGTTCAGAGAATGCTCTGTGAGCCGTTTCTAATTTAGTTGTATATTTCCTACTGCAACAACACTAAAACCACACGGAGCGGTTTCCGTTATTCAGAGGAAACAGCAAAAGCGAGCTGCCATTATATTGGCAACTCGCTTTTCTGTTTTCATTCGTCTAAACATTCATCAAGTCCGTGCATGAGTTGAATATAAATGCACTCTGCTCGTTCACGCTCCTCGCCCTCGGCGGTCATCATCTGTCTGATAAAAAAGTCTTTGGCTTCTTCACGATCTTCCCAGACCTCACGTTTGCCGTTGCAGACAGTCGTGACATTGTGTATTTTTGGCATAGCCAATTCGGGAATATTAAACATAACTGCACCTCCAAAAATCATTGTAGCTTTATTATACTCTACAACAACTGCGGAGTCCAGTCCTACAAAGATAAGAACAGCGACAAAATGAGCAAGACTACTCTTTCCAAGGCTGAACCATTGAAAAAGAGATTTGATAGTGCGTGGAGAGATAAGGTCAAGCAATTTCAGATTTCGCTGTATTCTCCCGATACCAGGGGAGCGTGGGTGCTGCGGCTTGATGATATATTAGCTGACACTCTTGAGATCGGACCGCTGACAGATAAATCGTTTTCCTTTTCTGCCGATGAAAAGGCTCATATTGCGGCACAGTTACCGGAAGGTTTGCCATATGAAGTTGCCGAAACAGTTATCGCTTACTGCATTGCAAACAAGCCTGACGATTCGGATTATGTTGTACTTCCTGTTGCCAATTTTGATGCATACTTCGGAAATACCAGCTTTAGTCACAAGTGGCTAAATATGTTTCCTAATACGATACTGAAAAGGGAGAAGCAGGGCTTTGGGGTTTGTAGGATAAAAGTACTTATCTTCAGCACTTTTATACTAAAAGAATTTAGGAAACATTATAAAAATAGCACAAATATTAAACAAGATATTTATTAAAAACGGGGCTGCCGCACAAAAGTGCGACAGCCCCTACTTTAAATTATTACAAACGAAAAGTTTATACAGCGCCTGAAACGCTATTATCTTCCTGATAATTGTCAACGATATACGATATGATCTCATTAGCCATATCAGTACCGATATAAAACGCACAACCCATAGGATTCAGCGTGGTATGGATATATCCGTCAGAGGTCACATAAATACTGGGAGCTCTGTCCAGCTCGGGCAGGTATACATTCAGCTCCAGTTCCATTGCTGCTTTGCCGCTATAAATGCCTGTATTTTCAAGGTCTTTCACAGCCGCTATCTGCTCCCAGATATATTCCGTGCCGATACCGGAATAGTACCTT
>JAFLUH010000155.1 GCA_022508895.1 Oscillospiraceae bacterium | reverse complement strand
ATGCTGACGGAAGCATCCCAGTAATTTCCCGGGGCGGGCGGCGACGCCGCCCGCAGCACTCCGCCCGTGGCGCAAGCACACCGTGTGCGGGGAGCACCCGTCCGCCACTCCCCTTCGGCAAGCACCACCCAAAGCATTTTTGAAGGCAGTTGTTATGCAAATTGCAAAAAACGCAAATAATCGAACGAAAAAACCTATAAATAATCAACAAAATGCAAGATTAAAATAAAAAACTTGCAAAAAGTTATTGACAAAGCTCGAAAAAATGCTATAATGTGATTGTAAAGCAAAGGAGCTTTTGTACACCTGCAATATGCAGCTGCACAAAAGCTCCTTTTTATTTAAAAAGAAAGGAATGGTCATCTATGACAACAATAGCCACAATGAGTTTACTCGCCGAGGCTGTATCGGACAGCGTGACAGAAGCGGTAAACGGGGCAATCTTCGGCACCGAGGGAGTCTGGTTCCTGATCGGTGCAGCGCTGGTGTTCTTTATGCAGTGCGGCTTTGCAATGGTGGAAAGCGGCTTTACAAGGGCGAAGAACGCCGGCAACATCATCATGAAAAACCTGATGGACTTCTGTATAGGAACAGTCACATTTACCCTGCTGGGCTTCGGTCTGCTGTGCGGTGAGGACGCACTGTTCGGACTGGTGGGATTGCCTGATCTGGGTATTTTCACCGACTTTGCGAATTTTCCATGGCATAACTTTGTATTCAACTTAGTATTCTGCGCCACCACCGCAACGATAGTTTCCGGCGCAATGGCGGAGAGAACGAAGTTCTCTACCTACTGTATCTATTCCGGTATCATCAGCCTTGTGATATACCCCATCGAGGCGCACTGGATCTGGGGCGGCGGCTGGCTGGTGCAGAACGGCTTCGTTGACTTTGCAGGCTCATGCGCTATCCACATGGTCGGCGGTATTGCCGCATTCATCGGCGCAAAGATGGAAGGCGCAAGGATCGGCAAGTTCACCAAGGACGGCAAGCCCAAGGCAATTCTCGGTCACTCCATGACTCTTGGCGCACTTGGCGTGTTCATTCTCTGGTTCGGCTGGTACGGCTTTAACGGTGCTGCCGCAGGGGACGCCGACTACTTGGGTCAGATATTCCTGACCACTACAATTTCTCCTGCGATCGCAAGCTGCACGACCATGATGTTCACATGGATAAAGAACGGCAAGCCCGACGTTTCGATGACGCTGAACGGCTCTCTGGCAGGCTTGGTCGCAGTTACCGCTCCCTGCGCCGACGTTGACGCTTTGGGTGCGGCGATAATAGGTATAGTTGCAGGTCTGCTGGTGTGCTTCGGCGTATGGCTGCTGGACTACAAGCTGAAGGTAGACGACCCAGTAGGTGCGGTTGCGGTACACTGCCTCAACGGTATGTGGGGCACACTGGCGGTCGGTCTGTTCGCAACTGGAAAGGGGCAGAACGGCATTACGGGGTTATTCTACGGCGGCGGCGTACGGCAGCTGGGTATTCAGGCTCTCGGCTTAGTCAGCGTTGCGGCATGGACGATAGTTACCTGCACGTTACTGTTCTTTGTACTTAAAAAGACTATCGGTCTGCGTGTTTCGAGGCATGAGGAGATAGTCGGACTTGACTCCACCGAGCACGGTCTGCTGTCCTCCTACGCAGACTTCATTCCCACAATGCACGTCGAGGGCATTGACGAGGATAGCGAGCGTGAAGTTATGACCATAAGCGCAGGCGTGGAAAACGCAGTTCCGGTTGAGCATAAGCCTGCAGACAGCGTAAGCCGTGCGCCTGCAGGCGACGTGAAGATGACCAAAGTCGAGATAATCACCAAGCCGGAGAGGTTTGAGGTGTTAAAAAATTCACTGTACAATATCGGCATCACGGGCATGACCGTCACCAACACCATGGGCTGCGGTATGCAGAAGGGTTCCACCGAGTTCTACCGCGGCGTTCCCGTGGAAGCAAGGCTGCTGCCTAAGGTAAAGGTCGAGGTGGTAGTCTGCAAGGTGCCTGTTGACAAGGTGGTGGAAGTCGCCAAGAAAGCACTTTACACGGGCAATATCGGCGACGGTAAGATATTCGTTTACGACGTGGAGAATGTGCTGAAGGTCAGGACGGGCGAGGAAGGCTACGACGCTTTGCAGGATAATGAGTGATGACCTCCTGATACTCCAAAAATAAGAAGAAGCGACTGCTTTTGCGGTCGCTTTTTCTTGGTCTTTGGATCGTGCGGCGAGGGGTGGGGCGGACGGCTCCTTCATTGTAACAGGTGCTGTGCAGGGCGGGGCGGAGCCCCAAATCCGCTTTGCGGATTTGGGGGACGACCTTGCAAGCGCAGTGAGCTGCGCTT
>JAFLUH010000154.1 GCA_022508895.1 Oscillospiraceae bacterium | reverse complement strand
CTTTTTCAATCAATGCCTTAGCTTTCGCATCGTTGCCAGTTATCGTGACATCGCACAAGGTTACTCCGCCGTAAGCATCTTTTAGCTTGATATACGTTGTGTCCACACCCTGATAAGCACGGTTATAAGTCAGCCAAACCGGATCGGTCTTGCATTTTTCAGTGTAACGCTTTCGTGCACCGATATCCCGACAGGTCTTGCCCGGCTCTTTCCTGACCGGACGGTCGCAGTAGCTGTAATATTTTCCGCTGCGTATCAGAAAAAACTTCCCGCATTGCTTGCATTTGTTAGGAATATAGTTGAGCTTTATACCGTTGAAAAAATCATAAAACAGAAAAGATTGCAAATCCTTAAACGATATTTTTTCACACAAAATCGGCTTTCCCTGCTGATCGTTAAGAACCTTGTACCCAAAGGATTGCATCGAACATTTTATACTGATAAAGGAATTTCCGTGTTCTCTGTTGAACTTCTCAAACAATTCTGCAATATCATTTTGCTGAGGAAAGCCGTTTTTAGAATGAAGATACTCTGCAATAAAAGGCTTGAATACCCTGTGTACAGCTATGTAAGAGTTTAAAAAAGCTATATAATTATCGAAAAATTCCTTGATATCCTTGTTAAAATCAAGAAGGTCCTCGTTCGCTTCGGAACCGTATGAGGTCAAAGACTTCGGCTCATACAGAACAAATTTCGTTAAACGAATGGTATAATTACCGTTGTCCAGCATCTCGCCGAAGCCTCTTTCGGTCACAGTGTCCGGCGTTATGCAGATGTCGGATTCGTCGCTCATACCGTCATCAAAAAACAGTGGATAGTCGTTCAGAAGATCTTCAAGCGTCCTTATCGGGAACCGCAAAATGTTTTTGTAGGGAGGTAATTTCAAAAGCCAATGGTTTATTTTGTCGAAAATTGATGAAGCGTCGCAGACATTTCTGTTATAATTTTCGTAATGATCGTAGTCCATGTCCACCGAGATCAAAAGCTTTCTGCAAAGGCTTTTCAGCTCGTATACATCATTCTCCGCCTCGTCCAAACGGTTGGTGTTCAGATACGCTGTCAATATTTCATTGGCAGCGTATTTATTTTTTTCATTTATGTAAATATCGTTATTCCAAAAGCATGCGTTGAATGAAAGCACGGTAATCCCTCCGAAAAAATTTCGCAATAGATAATTTTCTTTCAAAAAATAGAGAATGCGTTTTTTATTATACAACATCTATTTACAAATTGCAAGACGTCTGTTACAATCAAAAAAAGAAATTTCAGGACGAAAGGAAAAGTAAAATGAAAGAATCTATCTACAAAAGCTACGACGAACTACCCCTGTTCCTAAACGCAGAAATGGTATCAAAGCTGCTGGGAATATCCCCGTCCAGCGGCTACGAGTTGATGCATGAAAAAGGATTTCCCGTGCTGAAAATCGGCTCACGACTGGTAGTTCCGAAGGAAAAATTCCGCAAGTGGGTGGAAGAAAATTCGGGAGGTACAGCTTGAAAAAATACAATCCTTACCCCAAACGTGACGCAATGATCAACTACTTTTCTCTGCCAAACGAGATATTTGATCTGGACTTGAGTGCAGGTGAAATTGCAGTATACGCCTACCTTTTGCGGTGCGAGAACAGGGAAACCTTTCAGTGCTACCCAAGCTACAGCAACATAGGTGAAGCGGTAAACATCAGCGCTAATACCGTCAAAAAATACGTCAGAGGGCTATGTGAAAAGTGCTTGATCGAGACTGAGCCGACAACGGTTTGCACAAAGGCGGGCATAAAGCGCAATGGGAATCTGCGATACACGATCCGCCCGATCGAAGAAGCTATCAGGTATAATTTCGAGGCACAGGTTCGGCGCAATGAGAAAATGATTCAGGAGCAGCGCATGGCGGAGAAAGTGAAGAAATTGTTTGCCAAAGCACAGTGATTGATTTTATCACCCTGTATTTGCCAACGAAACGGACATGTGAGCGATTTTATTTCAGAGGTCGGGAAAGTAATCGTCCAAAAATGAGGCGCCAAATACGAGCGATTTGGAGGCGCAGGAAGATGAAAAGAGGGCAAATTTCACGGTTATTATTTTAAGCAGGTTAAAGCGAGGGGTCGCTTTGCGCCCCCTACGCAGTTCACATCGGACGGCAGAGCCGACCGTGTAAGGATTTGAGCGGAAAAAGAAATCTGCAAAAAGGGCGGTCGGTCAGGAAAGGACAAAAATGAACGAGAAAAAAGAAAAAACAGCGATCAGGTTCGAGCCTGAGCTGAAGGCTGAGATACTCACAATGCTTGATGAAGCGAACGCAACTTCGATGGCAGACTTCGTGCGGCAAGCGACAGAATTTTATATCGCCTACCTTCGGCAAAAGAAAAGTATCGACTTCCTTGCGCCGCTGCTTGC
>JAFLUH010000153.1 GCA_022508895.1 Oscillospiraceae bacterium | reverse complement strand
TCAACGTGGGACAGATGCCTGATATGCCCCTCGGCTCGGTGGTGGAGACAAACTGTGTATTTTCCCGAAACAGCGTAAAGCCTGTTGCCGCAAAGCCGCTTACTGGAGAGGTAAACGCCCTTGTGCTCCGCAATGCGCTGAATATCGAGAACACCTATTACGGCATAAAAAATCGGGATTTCCGACGGATATTCGAGGCGTTTGCCAATCAGCCCCTTTGCGACGGACTGACCCTTGACAAGGCGAGGGAGCTGTTCAAAAAAATGGTAAGAGCCACTGAGGGCTATCTGAAGGAATATTTTCCAATGGAGCTGCTTGACCTGTGTTAGACGCATTTATTTTCGCAGCAAACGCCGTTCTGCCGATCGTGCTGCTGATAGTTCTGGGTTTTTTGCTGAAAAAAATCGGACTGCTCACCAGGGAATTTCTGGACGTGGGCAACAAGCTGACCTTCAGAGTCCTGCTTCCGGTGATGCTGTTCTGCAACGTGTATGAGATAGAGCGGCTGAACGAGATAAACGTTCCCTTCATTATATACGGCATAGCGGCTGTGATAGTTATATTTTTCATTGCTATAGCCGTGGGCTGCGCCTTTACAAAGGACGCTGCAAAGCGGGGCACGCTGATACAGTCGGTATTCCGCTCCAACTATGCCATTATCGGTATCCCTCTTGCCGCTTCCCTTTTCGGCGACAAGGGCGCAGCGGCAGCAGGCGTCATGGCGGCGTTCTGCGTGCCCACCTTCAACATACTTGCCGTTATCACCCTTACCGTATTCAACGGAAGCTCCGAAAAGCAGGGGATAAACCTGAAGAAGATACTGCTTGGGGTAGTGAAAAATCCGCTTATTATCGGCACCGTGTCAGGACTTGCCGTGCTTGGGATACGTGAGCTGCTGACCGTATGCGATATAGGCTTCCGTCTCAGCGACATTACATTTTTGTATAAATCTCTGGAAAACGTCAAATCCGTATGCACGCCCTTTGCTTTGATAATTCTTGGGGGAAGGTTTGAATTTTCGGCAGTCTCGAAGCTGTGGAAGGAAATCGTGTTCGGTACGGCGATACGGACGGTGGCGGTGCCTGTCTTGGGACTGGGGGCAGCGCTTCTGCTGCGTGAGCAGCTTGGACTTTCGGGAGAGCACTTCGCAACATACGTTGGAGTGTTCGCAACGCCCGTTGCGGTGGCGTCCGCAGTCATGGCGAAGGAGATGGGCGCAGACGACGAGCTGGCGGGACAGATGGTGGTTTGGACAAGTCTGGTAAGCGCAGTGACTATCTTCATATATGTAACGGTACTCAGAACGCTGGGCGTATTCTAAATATTTAGGGAGGTAAACACAATGAACGCAGAACTTATTCAAAAGGCAAAGGAAGCAAAGTCGGCGGAGGAGCTGATGGAGCTGGCAAAGGAAAACGGCAGGGAGTTTACCCTGGAGCAGGCACAGGAATACTACGACAGGCTCCACTCCGACGGCGAGCTTGCCGACGACGAGCTGGACAACGTATCCGGCGGCGGCGAATGCTTATATGCCGATCCGCACTCCTGCCCCAGATGCCATAGCACGACGTATCACGTTGATCAATTCAGCGAGGTTGACCAGTACGGTAGAAACGTTACGACAATGAAATTTTTATGCGCTGAATGCAGGTTCATGTGGACCTCACACGAGTACGATTTTTGATAAAACAAATACAATTTTTTTCGGAGGTAAACAGTATGATTCTGGACAAATTCAGCTTAAGCGGCAAGGTAGCCATCGTAACGGGAAGCGACACCGGCCTCGGACAGGGCTTCTCCAAGGCATTCGTTGAGGCGGGCGCAAAGGTTCTGGGCGTTTCGGTAGTCCCCAGTGAGGCAACTCAGGAAATGCTGGGCAAGGACAACTTCCAGTTTGTGGTTGCAGACCTTTCGTCTCTTGACCCCATCGACATGATAATAAACACCGCCGTAGAGAAATTCGGCAGACTTGACATTTTAGTCAACAACGCAGGCGTTATCAAGCGTGAGGATACCATCGACTTTTCCGTTGAGAACTGGGATCTGGTAATGAACGTGAACTGCCGCACCCTTTTCTTCCTTTCACAGGCGGCTGCAAAACAGTTTATGAAGCAGAACAGCGGCGGCAAGATAATTTCCGTGGCAAGTATGCTTTCCTATCAGGGCGGTATCCGTGTTCCAAGCTACACCGCCAGCAAGTCCGCAGTCAAGGGCATCACCATGACCATGGCGAACGAGTGGGCACAGCACGGTATCAACGTCAACGCCATTGCCCCCGGCTATATGGCTACCAACAACACTGCGGCTCTCCGTGCGGACGCCGAAAGAAGCGAAGCTATCTTAGACAGGATACCCGCAGGAAGATGGGGAACTCCCGATGACATCATGGGTGCAGCAGTGTTCCTTGCTTCTTCCGCAAGCGACTATGTAAACGGCTTTACTCTGGCTGTTGACGGCGGCTGGCTGG
>JAFLUH010000152.1 GCA_022508895.1 Oscillospiraceae bacterium | reverse complement strand
AATATAATTCTGGTGGCGCTCAAGGCGCTGGTGGGAGCGGTTTCAGGCTCCATCGCCATCATTCTGGACGCAATAAACAACCTCAGCGACGTCTTTTCCTCGGTGGTCACCATAATCGGTACGAAATTGGCGGGAAAGGCTCCCGACAAGCAGCACCCCTACGGGCACGGCAGGATAGAATACCTCACGGCGGTGCTTATCTCGGTGGTGATAATACTCACCGGTCTTGCCTCGCTGAGAGAATCGGTAATGAAGATAATAGAGCCGCAGGAGGCGGATTATTCGGTGTGGTCGCTGATAATCATCGGGGCTGCCGTGGCGGTGAAGTTCTTTATGAGCAGATATTTCAAGGCTGTGGGCAGGAAGATAAACGCAGATACGCTGGTGGCTTCGGGGTCGGACGCTTTCTTTGACTCGGTGCTGTCCCTCGGCACTCTTGCGGGCGCAATAGTCAGCATGGTGTGGGATATAAGCCTTGAGGGTATTCTCGGCGCAATTATCTCAGTCTTTATCATCAAAGCGGGCGCAGAGATACTGAGAGATACGCTCCACAGCATTATCGGTGCAAGAGTGGACAGCGGGGTGAGCGAGAAGCTGAAGAAGACGCTTTGCTCTCATGACGAGGTGAGAGGGGTCTATGACATGGCTCTGCACAACTACGGGCCTACTCAGCTTATCGGCTCGGTACATATCGAGGTGGCGGACGAGATGACTGCACGGGAGATACACAAGCTCACCCGGCAGCTTGCCGCAGAGGTGTTCGTTGAGCTGGGCATTGTGCTGACGGTGGGGATATACTCCTCCAACGGGTCTTCGGCAGAGGCGGCGGCTATCCGTGAAGCGGCGGAGAAGCTGGCGGAGAAGCGTGAGGAGGTATTGCAGCTCCACGGGTTTTACGCCGATGTGGAGCAGAAAGCGGTCATGTTCGACCTGATCGTGGATTTCAAGGCGGACGGGAGTAAGGTGAGACGGGAGATCGCAGAGGAGCTTGGGGATATCTATCCTGAATATCGGTTCGATATCGTGCTGGATTCGGATTACAGCGATTGATTGGACGTGGTACAAAAATATAAGGGAACGTGGTGAGCGTTCCCTTTTTTGATTGTTTGAACAGCGTTCAATGTATGCTGTATTTCATGGGCGTGTATATTATTCCGTCAGCTTCCAGCTCCTCAGAGGTGGGCGTAAAGCCGAGGTGAAGGTAGAAGGGTTTGCCGTAGGGGGAGGAGTTGAGGGTTATTTCCTTTAATGAGGGGTTTTCCTTCAGCAGGTCGGCAAGGAGATAGTTGAAGATAGCCGTTGCAACGCCTTGGCGGTGGTATTCCCTTTTGGTGAAAACAAGGTTGATGTGGGTCTTGTTGGAGCGCATTCCTATGATTCCGATTATTTTGCCATTGTCAAAGGCGGCGTAAATCGGGCAGACGCCCTGCTTGCAGCTCTCAATAAATTCCTCGTTCTCCACTATGTCACGCTTGAAGCTCTCTACACCCTCGGGCTTGTAGTCGGGGGCTTCAAACTGCATGAATACCTCTAAGGCGAGGGAGAGGGCTTCGGGGACTTCCGAGGGGGTTATTTTTCGGATCGGATACATGGGGGGCTCCTTTTTGTTTTTTACTTTGCAGCGGCGATCATAAACCGATAACCGCCTATTCTGACCTCAAATGCTTTATCGCCCCATGGCTGAACCGAAAGCTCAGTCGGTTTCAGCATCAGATGATTTTCATATAGCCGCTGAATCCGGTCGGCAGGCACGGTCATATAGATCTCAACGCCACACCCGATATGTGGGAGCTGATCGTCAGGAACATACCCGTTCGTGACGCCAAGCAGAACGGAATTACCGCAAAGCGATACCCCCACCAAGGGATCGCCGCTCTCGGGGGGCTGTGAAAAATCAATATTCCACCCTGCGGCAGCAAATTCTTCCGCAGCCTTGTAGGGGTCCGGACAAGCAAGGATCGGTCTGATCATTTTTGCACTCCGTATCATTATTTTTTCTTTCAAAATGTCCCCAATTCTGCTGAATCGGGGACAAATCATTTAATCGAGCGGCTTCATCGTGGGGAACAGCAGCACATCTCTGATGGACTTGCTGTCGGTAAGCAGCATCACCAGCCTGTCCACCCCCATGCCAAGTCCACCCGTAGGCGGCAAGCCGTATTCGAGAGCAGTGACGAAATCCTCGTCCACCTGAGCGTTGTTGCCGCCCTCCCTGCGCTTCTTCTCCACCTGCTTCACAAAGCGCTCCCTCTGGTCTATCGGGTCGTTCAGCTCTGAAAAGGCGTTGCCGAACTCGCAGGCGTTGATGAAGTACTCAAAGCGCTCGGTGAAGGCGGGATCGGTGGGCTTGCGCTTGGCAAGGGGACTGTTTTCCACAGGGTAATCGTAGATTATGGTGGGCTGGATAAGGTTGGCTTCCACATATTCCTCGAAAAATGCTATGAGAACGTCACCCTTGGTGGCATTTGCGTCTACCTCGACGTGCTTTTCCTTGGCGGCGGTGCGGGCTGCTTCGTC
>JAFLUH010000151.1 GCA_022508895.1 Oscillospiraceae bacterium | reverse complement strand
CAGAAGCCTGCCGCTTCTGAGGGCTACGCCTCCTATGAGATAAGGGTAAGGGACACCGGCATCGGCATGAGCAAGGAGTTTGCGGAGCGTGTGTTCGAGCCGTTTGAAAGAGAGCGCAACAGCACCGTCAGCGGTATACAGGGCACCGGTCTTGGCATGGCGATCGCAAAGAACATAATCGACATGATGGGCGGCACCATCAGCGTTCAGAGCGAGCAGGGCAAGGGCACCGAGTACACCCTTGACCTTCAGTTCAGGCTCCAGAGCGACCGGGCTCCCGTAGAGGCAATAAAGGAGTTCGAGGGCTTCCACGCCCTTGTGGTGGACGACGACTTCACCGTCTGCGACAGCGTAAGCAAAATGCTGGTGCAGTTAGGCTTACGCGCCGACTGGACAATGTCAGGCAAGGAAGCAGTCCTCCACGCCAAGCACGCCATAGAGCTTGACGACGAGTTCAAGGCATATATAATCGACTGGATGATGCCCGACATCAGCGGCATCGAGGTGGTACGCCGCATACGCAACGAGGTAGGCGACAACGTTCCCATCATAATCCTCACCGCCTACGACGTCAGCGACATAGAGGAGGAGGCAAAGCAGGCAGGCGTCTCCGCCTTCTGCAGCAAGCCCATCTTCCTCTCCACTCTCCGTGACACCCTCCTGACCCTGATAGGTCAGGCGCAGGAGACTGAAGAAGTCCTCATTCCCGACGCCACCGACGATCTGAAGGGCAAGCGTATCCTGCTGGTAGAGGACAACGAGCTGAACAGCGAGATAGCTCAGGAGATACTCGGTTCCAGCGGCTTTGTGGTAGAAGCGGCAAACGACGGCTCGGTAGCCGTGGACATGGTGAAAGCCTCTGCCGACGGCTACTACGACATAATCCTTATGGACGTGCAGATGCCCATAATGAACGGCTACGACGCCACCAGAGCCATCAGAAAGCTGGAAAACCCCGCCCACTCCTCCATTCCCATAATAGCCATGACCGCCAACGCCTTCAACGAGGACAAGATGAACGCTCTGGAAGCAGGCATGAACGACCATATAGCAAAGCCTCTTGACATGGACAGACTTTTCGAGGTACTGAAAAAGTATCTCGGCGGGAAAAAGTAAGCTGAAAATCGGGAGAGCACAAATGAAAAAGAGAATTTTCGCCTGCATAGTCCTCATTGCCATTGCAGTCATCGCCTTGTGCACCGCCGTAACCGCCTTTGACGGCAACGACTACGACTACGGCGGCGGCTGGGACGACTGGGGCTCCGACTGGGACGACGATGACGACGATTGGGGCTCCAACTGGAACGACGACCACTATTACAGCGGCGGCAGCTCAGGCGGCTCAGGCATCTCAGGCGGCGACAGTGCAAGCTATGTAGGTGTAATGGTTGCTGTTTTAATAGTAGTTCTTGTGATGATAAGAGCCGGAAAAATGGGAAAAAGAAGAAGGCGCACCTTCACAATGACCCCCACCGTCCGCCCGGGTCAGGGAACACAGGGCATGAACGTATTCCTCCCCAACCGCAACGACCAGATACAGACCATAATCCGCAAAAAAGACCCCAACTTCTCCGCAGACGACTTTGTGACCTTCGCAAAGCAGGTCTATATAGACATTCAGTCCGCATGGTGCGCCCGTGACCTTACTCCTGTGCGCCCCATAATGCACCGGAATCTGTACAACACCACCCAGCGCCAGATACAGGAGAAAATAGACCGCCAGATAGTCTACCATTACGAAAGCATGGCGATAAACACCGCCTATCTCACCAGCTTTGTCCGTGACAAGGACTACGAATATCTCACGGTCTACCTCAACGCCCGCATGATAGACTACCAGACCCACGAGCCCACAGGCAACATAATCAAGGGCGACAAGACCACCCGCTGGGATATGCGCTACAAGCTGAAATTCGTCCGCACCACGGGAGTGACCACAAAGGACAAGATAACAGGCGTACAGCGCTACAACTGCCCCAACTGCGGCGCCCCTCTTGAGATGACCTCCACAGGCGTATGCGACTACTGCGGCTCCACGGTCTCCACCGGCGACTACACATGGGTGCTCACCGACTTCACCACGATCCGCAGCGACACCGTAGACGACGGAATAAGGGTACCTCCCGAGGACCTGCAATAAAAACAAAACAGCCTTGACATATTTCAAGGCTGTTTTTTACATAAAAAGTTTTTTCAAAACACAGAACAAAAATCAGCAGCGCTTTTCGGCGACCGGAAGGAAAATAACGAAGGAAAAACCGGCACTACTTTCCGTCAACCGGAAGGAAAAGGAAGTATGAAGGAAAAACCATCAGGGTTTTTCCTTCATTTTAAATCATATAAATCGAGAAAAGCCGCAAAGCGGATTTTCCGATTTATCATCTTTACGGCAAATTTTTCCGAAGGAAGAATTTGCTGTAAAGATGTGGCAGCTCCAAAACAAAAAGACCCCAAAGGGTCTTTTTGTTTTGGAGCTGATAATCAGATTCGAACTGATGACCTCATCCTTACCAAGGATGTGCTC
>JAFLUH010000150.1 GCA_022508895.1 Oscillospiraceae bacterium | reverse complement strand
CATCAGGTGGTGGAGGACGTATGAGACTGAGCGAAACCGACATTCTGAAGCTGCTGCCCGAATTTATGCGCAGCGACGAGGCAAATATTGCGCTGTCAGCCGCGATAAACGCCATTGCTATTGCCGCCTATACCAAGATCAAGACCTTTTCCGTCTGGGATCAGATAGACAAGCTGGACGATACAGCCCTTGACGCTCTTGCCTCAGACTTAAATATACCCTGGTACAGATCTACCGCAGATATTGCCACCAAACGAGCGGTTATCAAGTCCAGCGACCTTGTATTCGCCAAGTTAGGCACCCCTTGGGCGGTGGAAAAGCTGATGAGCGACTACTACGGCAACATGACGGTGCAGGAGTGGTGGATTTACGGCGGAAAGCCAGGACATTTCCGGCTTGTCTGCGAAAACTCCGAGCTCGCCAGAGACCCGTCGGTAAGGGGAGAAGCTCTGGCGCTGCTGGAGCTATGCAAGCGCAAAAGCTCCAAGCTGGACAATATCGCCATCGTACTGACAAGTAAGGCACCGATATACACCGGCATCTGCCTCAAAGGCGCCCACAAAAAACTAAAACTGGAGGTAAAAAACAATGGCATGGAATCAAGCGGCGGTGACTGATAAGGGTCTGGAACTGTTGGCAGAGGCAGTTGAAAAGGGCGGCATCACCATCACGAGGGCTGCAGGTGGCGAGACCTGCTGCGCCGCTTCGGAGCTTACTGCTCAGACAGAGGTGTCCGCTCCTGCCCGTCACATAGACATTGCACGCAAGGAGCGCAGCGGCAGCGTTATCACGGTGAACCTGCGCATATCCAACACGGGAGCGGCGCAGGCGTTCACGGTGCGGCAGATAGGCTTGTATGCGGCGGCAAACGGCGGTGAGGAGGTGCTGCTTGCGCTGATACAGGACGAGAGGGGGGAGGAGATACCATCCGAAGCCGAGAACCCCGAGTATCTGTTGGAGCTTGACCTTGCGATACCCGTCAGCAATGCGGATAAGATAGACGTTGATATGAGTGGTGGGGTGTTCACCACCCCCGACGACGTGGAGCGCATGATCGACGACTATTTCAGCAGCTCATTTCAACTTCCAGTAAGAAAAGAATTAAATGAAATGACTTGGAAAGACATAGAGACGGTCGCCCAGTTTGGGCTGGCTCCGGTATACTGGTCTATAGGAGACACAAAAACGCTCGATAAAATAGATGGTAAGATAGGTGATGTTTCTTTTAAAGCTCAGAACCTACAGGCATATATTTTAGGCTTTAACCATAATGGAGCTGACCGCACTATTGATTTCGGAACGTTTAAGCACCCCTCCATTACTAACGGTAACGGCGTTGCTATATATGCTAACACAACGGTAGTATTCACAGACGGTAGCCTAAAATTCAACATGAACCATTGGGGTAGCTCATCCACTAACAACAACTTCGGGGCTTGGGAAGGCTGTGATCTTCGCTATGATATACTTGGCAGTACTAATATTCCCCCCAGCGATTACGGAAAAACACATACTGCCGCAAATGTGGGTTATGATCCGGTTGATTATGACATTGCAAACAATCCTGTACCAAATACTTTAATGGCTTGTCTGCCGAAAGAATTAAGGGCAGTGATGAAGCCTATGACGATATGGACAGATAATAAGGGAGGACATAGCTCAAATTCTCCGGGGAAAAGCGATGATGTTACCGCGAGCATTGATTTCCTTCCACTATTGGCATTACATGAAGTTATCGGTAAGACCGGCGAGGGTACCGTCAACGCAAATGGTGCTGAAAACGTAAGCAGGTGCCCGCAATATGCCTATTACAAGTTGGGAAATAGTGTGCAAAAACATAGCTGCGGCATTGACGGCACCGTTAATAATACAAGCGCTACGATTTGGTGGTTGCGATCAGTTAATACAATTTCTGATTCGCTCTTCATTTGTATTAACGGCACCACTGTCACTAATTATACTTCTGCATATTCTTTAGCTCTCGCTCCCATCTTCCGTGTTTGAGAGGTGCCCACCATGGATTACATCATACACACCCGCTTTAAGGGGAGAGCCCTCTGCGGCGAGGTCAATCTTCCCGCTCTCACCCCATGTGAGGAAATTAACGGCTGCATTTTTTGCGATGGGAAACCAATATGCTACAGCGAAAGTCACATCGCCCATCAGCACTTTTCGAGGAACAACGACGGCAACGGTCTGCTCCGTGGCAAGCTGACACAGGTAATACAAAAAACCCTCTCCACACGGGACAAGCGCTATCAGAAACGCTGGGACAAGGTGTGGAAAGACCCTATCTGCCAACTCTACAAGCGCAAGGAGCACGCCGACCACTGGCTGTGGAACCATGAGTTCTTTCAAGCCGACATCACAACCCTTGAACATATCGCCAGCATAATCGGCGTGCGGAAAGGAGACATACAATGTACCTAATCAGGAAAACAGACGGCACAGAGCTGGGCATCGTGGAGGAGCCGACCTACATCAAGATCGGCAAAAGCGGCTGCTACACCAACGCCACCCGTGCCGACGCCATCGGCGTGGCATACAACAGCATGCCCTACAACCTCATAGGTCATAGCGAGATCAAGGACGCAGAGACCGTTGAGG
>JAFLUH010000015.1:27703-35071 GCA_022508895.1 Oscillospiraceae bacterium | reverse complement strand
TGCCTTTCGGCATTTTGAAATGCTGCGCATTTCTCAGGCTTCGCCTGCCTAAGATGATTGTATCGTTAAAGAGGGATCGCTTACGCTCTTTTTATGATATAATAACTATGTATATAAATAACTATGTATATAAATTATATTATATATAGTAAACATTTCCGTCACAAAGCGTGAGGTATAATATGAAGAAAAAGCTTACCACAGCGCTTCTTGCAGCTCTGCTCATTCTCAGCGGCTGCAGCGAACGCGGCGCAGACGTAATAATAAACGCCGACGGCTACGAGGGAATGCTTCTCGCTACCGAGCAATCGGTAGCCGAGCCTGTTTCCATACCCTCCTTCATTCCGCCCCCCGTTGAAAGCACAGATGATGGGGAGACTCAGACCGGCGACGGGACCGACCCTGCCGACGGGACTGACCCGACAGCCGAAAGCACCACGTCGGAGACCACAGGCACCACCTACAGTGAGCCTCCCGTGACCACCACTCCCGCCACCGAAGCCACGACCACCACGGCGGCAACCACTACCACCGAGGCGACTACCACAACCGAGGAGACCACCACTACCACGACCACTCCCCCCTCCACGATACCTCAGCCCTCCGGCTCCAACAGCTACAAGACAAAGAATTACAGCGAAGTGCGCGGCGTATGGATATCCTACATAGAGCTTTCCTCCATACTGACAGGCAAGAGCGAGAGCCAGTTTACGGCGTCTATCCGTCAGATGTACGCCAACTGCGCAAGCATGGGCATCAACACCGTCTACGTCCACGTCCGCTCTCACGGCGACGCATACTACCCCTCCCAGTATTTCCCGTGGTCAAGGTATGTGACGGGCACCATAGGCAAAGCCCCCTCCTTCGATCCCTTGGAGATAATGGTGCGTGAAGCCCACGCTCAGAACCTGTCCTTTCAGGCATGGATAAACCCTTACAGGCTATGCTCGGCTTCCGACATGAAATCGGTTTCCTCAGCCTACTCCACGGGAAACTGGTACAGCACCTCCAACGGCGACCGTGTAGTTGAGGTGAGCGGCTACTATTACCTGAACCCCGCCTACGGTGAAGCGACAGAGCTTATAGCCGCAGGAGTAAAGGAGATAGTGACCAACTACAACGTAGACGGCGTCCACATCGACGATTATTTCTACCCCACCACCGACGCCTCCTTCGATTCCAAGGCGTTTAAGGCAAGCGGTTATTCATCGCTTTCGACCTTCAGAATGAACAACTGCGACAAAACGGTAAAAGCCCTGTACAACGCAGTAAAAGCGGGGAACAGCTCCGCCCTTTTCGGCGTAGCCCCCCAGGGCAACGTCAATAACAATTACTACTATATGTACGCCGACGTTGAAAAATGGTGTTCCACACCCGGCTATCTTGACTACATAGCCCCTCAGATATACTTCGGCTTCAAGAACGCCGCTCAGCCCTACGAGACGGTCCTTGCCCAGTGGCAGAGCATGGTAAGCGGCACAAGCGTCAAGCTTATCCCCGGACTTGCAGTCTACAAGATAGGGACGGAGGACTCCTCAGGCGACGGCAGATACGAATGGATAAACGACAAGGAAATAATAAAGCGCCAGATATTGTCGGCAAGGGCAAAAGCGAACTATGGAGGAGCTATCCTCTACAGCTACAACTATGTTTTTGACGCCTCTGCCGCCGTAAAAGCGGAAATGAACGGCGTAAAAGATATATTCCTATGATAAAAGGAAAGGTGATACCGATGAATTTCAAAAGATGCCTTGCGGCAGCCACATCTGCGATAATGCTGTTTTCTTCTCTTGCAGTCTATGCTGCCGATGCGGACGTGTCAGCGGAGGGTGAGGAACAGGACGACGTGACCGTAGAGCAGCAGGTCGTCTCCAACTTCACCATGCCCCGCAACCAGCGCGCCACCGTCATCACTCCCACAATAGACTACCTCACCGAGGAGGGATACACTGCCGAGACCGCCTCAGCCGAGCTTGACGAGCTTTTCACAACTCTTGCCGGGATAGGTCTCAACACGGTGTACATCAACACCGTCTGCGAAGGTGTACCCTTTTTCAGCACCGACATGAACGTCACCGACGGTACCGACTATTCTGCGTTGGCGCTGGAAGCGGCATACAACCACAACTTCCGTGTCTACATGGTGCTTGACCTGAACTACCTCCTCTCTCACACCGAGGAGGGAATAGACACTCTTGACAGTCTTATCTCCAACACACACCGCTTCGTGCTGAAATACCGCTGCGACGGTATCCTTGTGGACAACTACTATTCCGCCAAAAACGGGGACAGCTATGCCGACTATATGCAGCACGGCTCTGGCATCGGCTACGAAAACTGGCTTTACGACACCAACAAGCTGTACTTCTCCGCAGTGAGCGAGGTCATACACATAACCGACAACAGCATTCCGGTAGGCATACTGATAAGCGATATGTGGGCAAACGCTTCCTCAAACGAGGAAGGCAGCCTCACCGAGGACACCGTACAAGCCCTGTACGACGGCTTTTCCGACACCAGAGACTACATTGCGAGCGGCTATGCCGATTTCTGCGTAGTAAAGGCTTACGGCTCTCTCACCAGCGTCGTCCTCCCCTTTGAGGAGGTAGCGGGCTGGTGGGGCAAGCTGGCGGACGACTACGGCATAACCATGTACATAAACCATTTCAACGAGCGTCAGGGCACGGGCGTTGAAGGCTGGGGAGCGGAAGACCAGATACTCCGCCAGCTCTCCGTAGCAAAGGATATCCCCGGCTTCGGCGGCAGCGTGTTCAATTCCTGTCAGGGCCTTCTCACCAACACCTCCCTCACCGCCAACATAACCAAATTCTACGGCGACCAGATAAACGAGGAGTCCCTCTTTGAGGAGCTTCGCATGGTATCTCCCACCCAGCTAAGCTTCGTCACCTACGAGCCTTACGTTGACTTCATGGGCACCTTCGACGAGAACTTCGACGTATATTTCAACGGGCAGAAGGTTACCCTGAACAGCGCCGGCAACTTCTACTTTGAGGAGGCGCTGGACGTAGGACACAACACCTTCACTATCCAGCACAAGAGCAAGACATACACCTACAGGATAGAGCGCAAGGTAATAACCATACGCGAGCTGGACTCCTCCATAGCGGACGGCAAGACCCTCAGCGTATCCGGCGAGACCAAGCTGGAGATCGCCTGCACCGCATACAGAGGCGCCACCGTCACCGCTACACTGAACGGCAAGACCATAACTCTGAAGGAAAGCGAATCCCGTCAGGACGACGACATAAACAGCTCCTATGCAAGATTTGTAGGCACCTACACGGTACCCGAGGGAATAATCGAGCAGGAGCAGAACTTAGGCACCATTAAGGTCACCTCCTCCTACGCAGGCTACACCATGACGCTTTACGGCGCCTCGGTCAAAGTCCTTGCCCTGCCCAAGCCCCCCTCAAACCTCAACGCTTTTCTGGCTGACCAGAACGCAGCAGGCAGCGGCGAGGTGGTAGGCACCATGGACCCCGTCCACACCGAAAGCGAGCCCGTCCAGTACGTCCGTGTGACCAACGACTACACCATCGTATACAACGGCGCCACTGCAGGACCTATCCAGACTCCCGACTTTGCGCAGCTTCCCGCCGGCACTCTCGACTATCTCCTTGCATCGTCCGGCGACTATTACATCACCGAATCCGGCAAGCGCTTCAAAAAGACGGAGACCACCTCCTTTCCCGATACGGGTCTCGGCATGAACCCTCTTGTGGTGAAATCCACCGGCAGCGTCGGCAGAGACTCCTACATCAAAATAGGTCTGAAATGGAGGATAGGCTACAACATCGGCTTTGTAGGCAACAATTATTTCGGCGGCGGCGACGGCAATTTCAATCTGAACGACTTTACCGCCACCCATGTCCTTATAACCTTTGATAACGTGACCTCCGTCACCAAGCTCCCCAGCTTCGAGTACAACTATGTATTCAGCGCCGGCAAATGGGAGATCGTGACCATAGACGACGTACCCAAGTTCCGTCTTGTGCTCACTCTCCGTCAGAAAGGCGTCTACGCAGGCTGCGGCGCCACCTACAATTCCGACGGCGATCTTGTCCTGTCCTTCGGCATAACCGTAAACAAGCTTGAAGGCATGACCATAGTCATCGACCCCGGACACGGCTACGGCTCCTCCGCAACCGTCTTAGACCCCGGCGCGGTAGGCTTTATCACAGAATTTGAGGCAAATTTAGGAATAGCCAAGGAGCTTGAAAAGCAGCTCACCGCCTTAGGCGCAAACGTCGTCCGAATAAAGAGCGAAAGCAGCTATTTCCCGACGGCGCAGCGACCGACCTACGGCAGAGGCTTCGGCTGTGATATGTACATTTCCATTCACTGCAACAAAATGGAGGGCATGCCCAAAATAAGGGGCACCGAGGTCTACTACTTCACCCCCTACAGCCAACCTCTTGCCGCAGCCATTTCATCTCAGATATCCGGCTACTTTACAAGCAGCGTCTACGCCGACGGCGCCAGCGTAAACCGCGGAGCGAAATACAGCTATTTCTGGGTAACTCTCCAGCAGGATTTCCCGTCGGTACTGATAGAGACGGCGTTTGTCAGCAACGAGGAGGAGGCTCTTGCCCTTGCGGACGCCACCAACCAGAAAAACATTGCCAAAAGGATAGTCAACGGAATACAGGCATACATCAACCGCAGCGACATCAGCTACAGCTCCGGCGGCTCCGACACTGCCGACACCACCCAGACCACCACGACCACAACAACTACCACTACCACCCCCGAGGAGACCACCACCTCCACCGAGGCGACGCCGGAGCCCACCGAGCCCGAGCCTACGACTCCCTCGGAGGGTTCTTCGGACGTAGAACCTGCGGAATAAAAAACACACTTGCATTTACTGTCAGTATTTGTTATAATAAAAGTACAGCTATATGCAGTATAAAGAAAACCGAACAAAGGAAGGGACAGAAAAAATGTCTGCAAGCGTAGTGATAGGAACTCAGTGGGGAGACGAGGGAAAGGGAAAGATAATTGACATCATCGCCTCCCGTGCCGACGTGGTAGTCCGCTCTCAGGGCGGCAACAACGCAGGACACACGGTAGTGAGCGGCGGTGAGACCTACAAGCTCCACCTTATCCCCTCAGGAATACTTTACAAAAACACCCTTTGTCTTATAGGAGCAGGCGTAGTCCTTGACCCCAAGGATTTCACCTCCGAGCTGGACAGCATGGAGAGCAAGGGCATCTCCCTTGACAATCTCAGAATAGACCCCAGAGCCCACGTCACCATGCCTTGGCACATCGCCTTGGACGGACTTTCCGAGCAGTTCAGGGGCAGCTCTGACATCGGCACCACCAAGCGTGGCATAGGTCCCGCCTACATGGACAAATACGAGCGCAGCGGGATCCGCGTATACGACTTGGTACACCCCGACGTCTTTGCCGAAAAAGCCCGTTCTGCAGGCAAGCTGAAAAACAAAATAATCACCGAGGTATACGGCGGCGAGCCCATAGACATCGAAGCCGTGATAAAGGAATACACCGAGTACGGCAAGCGCATAGCGAAATACGTTGACGACGTATCGGTAATAGTCTACAACGCTCACAAGGCGGGCAAGACGATAATGTTCGAGGGTGCGCAGGCAACTCTTCTTGACATCGACTTCGGCACTTACCCCTACGTCACCAGCTCCCACCCCGTTTCCGCAGGCGTATGCGTAGGCACCGGCGTAGGCCCCATGCTGATAGACGAGATAATCGGCGTAGCCAAGGCTTATACAACAAGAGTAGGCAAAGGTCCGTTCCCCACCGAGCTTGACGACGAGACAGGCGACACCATCAGAAACAAGGGCGGCGAATTCGGCACCACCACCGGCAGACCCAGAAGAACAGGCTGGTTCGACGCAGTGATAGTCCGTCACTCCGTCCGTGTAAACGGTCTGTCCAAGCTTGCTATAAACAAGCTGGACACTCTCAGCGGCATAGGCGACCTGAAAGTCTGCGTAGCCTACGAAAAGCCCGACGGCAGCAGGATAACCGACTTTCCTCCCGTTCTGGAGGAGCTTGCTGACTGCAAGCCCGTCTACGAAACGATGCCCGGCTTCAACGAGGACATTTCCAATTGCAGGACCTTTGCAGACCTCCCCGATTCCTGCAAGGCGTACATTGAAAAGCTGGAGCAGCTCTGCGGCTGCAAAATTGCAATGATAGGCAACGGTCCCGACCGCACCCAGATAATTGAAAGATAAATAGAAAGATGATTTAATGAATATTCTTTTTGTAGGAGACGTGGTAGGACAAAACGCCTGCCGTGAGCTCACCGCCGCATTGCCCTCTCTCAAGCGGCAATACGGCATTGACGCAACGATAGTCAACGGTGAAAATTCCGCCGACGGCAACGGTATAACCCCCTTTTCCTCAAGCCTCCTGCTTGACGGCGGAGCGGACGCCATAACCACAGGCAACCACTGCTACAGGCGCCCCGAGATGGACGCCCTGTATGAGAGCAGCGGCGTGATAATCCGCCCTGCCAATCTGGGCAACGGCTGTCCGGGCAAGGGGTACTGCCTGCTTGACTTCGGCAGTCACTCATTAGCGGTTATAAACCTGATAGGCACCGCTTTCATGCAGCCGGTAGAGAACCCGTTTTTCTATGCGGATAAAATTCTGGAGGTGATAGACACACCCAACATCATAGTAGATTTCCATGCGGAAGCTACCTCGGAAAAGAAAGCCTTAGGCTGGTACTTGGCAGGCAGAGCTTCTGCGGTCATCGGAACGCACACTCATGTACAGACCGCCGACGAATGTATTCTGGAGGAACACACAGGCTACATTACCGACGCAGGAATGACAGGTGTGCAGGAATCTGTCCTCGGCATAGATAAGGACGTCATAATATCCCGCCTTACAACATACTATCCCCAACGACACACTTACGCAAGAGGAGCAACTACGATCAATGCGGTGGTGCTCGAAATAGACCAGAAAACAGGAGTATGCCGCAGCATCAAACGTATATGTCAATAACGGGAATACGTTTTTTACAGTCAACATATTAGCAGTACGTGTTTTCCGAAAAATTATGTTTTTAGGAAAGGAAAGGTGCCAATATGGATACGGTAAAGGTTTCTGCAAGATCGGTCCCCAAGGCGGTAGCTGGCGCTATTGCTGCGATAATCAGGGAGGGAAGAAGCGTCGAGGTTCAGGCGGTTGGCGCAGGTGCGGTCAATCAGGCGGTAAAGGCGATAGCCATAGCCTGCGTGTACATGAAAGAGGAAAATATAGAAATTGTAACAATTCCGTCCTTCGCCGGCATAGAGATAAACGGCGAGGAAAGAACGGCTATATGCTTTGTTGTAGAAAAACGCTGAGCAA